>MPMN01000102.1 GCA_002238525.1 Flavobacteriaceae bacterium bin25 | reverse complement strand
GGATATACACATTGTAATCGTGAACAACAAAGATGATTACCTCTCTTAAACAACTAAATCTTCAGTAAAAACAAACTTTGTTTGTTTTTACTGAAGAAGTGGAAAGATACTTACACAACACTATTAAATCTCTTTTTAAAAAATAAGAGTACAAATAACAATGAAGACACTCTATGTCCAGACTCTATAACCATCCAAAAACAACACAATGGGTACGAACATTGTAATTAAAAAATCAAAAAAAACAACACCAATATCAGACAACTTATTTATCTTTGATTTACAATTTAAAATCCTATCCTAAAGTTGCATTAATGGGTTGATTCTAGGCTGTAATAGGTGAAAAGCATCCCCATAACTAAAACGATTGATAACTATGCTGATACTTACCAATAGGCTTGACACCTTTGGAAACCAATACCCGCTTTTGTTTGGTCATTAATCCAAAACGAGATTCATCTTGAAAATAAAGATTGAAGGAATCAAACTTCGTCTCATCTATTTCGGTTTTAATCTTACGCAGTTTATCCGGAAGCTCTTCTTTAAACTTTTTTGTAGCCTGTTTATCTTTTTTATGATGAGATTTTCTCGAAACAATCAGCACACTATTGTGATGCTCCCGGCAATGCTTATGAAGTGTGGTATATTTAACATTAGACTGGTATTCTCTATGCACCCAATCTAATAACTCTACATAACTAGTCATCGTTGTCAAAGGATCTGCAAGCTTTTCCGCTATTGCTACTTTGGTTCGTTCTTCTATCACAGGGGTATTACCACCTCGCTTTTTACTCGCTAATAATTCCTTTAAACCGTATTGAGCGTATATACTCATCCAACTATAAACAGTTCTACGGCAAACCTTAAGCCAGGGGACCAAGTCCTTAGTGTAAGTCACTTTCCCTTATTTTACCAACAGAAGCACCCTAACTCTACTTTTATTGGTGGGGGTCTTTTGCTTAGATATGAGCTTCTTCAGTTCGATCTCACTCTCTTTTACTTGTATATCTATTTGTTTGGCCATATAGAAAATGTATAAATTAATTGTGTAATATATGTGTATATATCAGGTTAGCTCACTCTCAACTTCTTTTAGTTATAGGTCAACATGTTTAACTACATCGTAAATATATAAATTAAATTAAATGAGCAATATAATAGTATATATGGTATTACACATTGAAGTTGCTCATAGAAAATTTAATGCCTAAGTTGTTTAGCAGTAGAGTAAATACATAAACTTATTGAGCAATATAGTGTTAGTTATGGTATTACTTCTTTTTCGGATATACATGCTATGGGTTGCAAGTTAAGCCCATCTGACAAAATACAAAATAAATATGCGCTACACAACCAAAAAAATAACAATATTCGATCTCATAAATCATAATAAAGTGTATGACAAATACTTAAAGGATTATAAATCTTCAAATTCTATCGAAATAGGAAGCATTTACAAATATAAAATATATGTTTTGACAAACTTGCGATAAGATATGTGTCCCAAAAATTTAGGGAAAATGAAAATCAAAAAAATCTGTGATATGAGAAAAATTGCTACATTAGCATAAATTATAACTAAAACCACTTACCGATGAGAAAATTAATACTTCTGTTAATTCCCTTAATAGCGCTATCGTCATGTGCTACTCTTTTCACAGGTACAACGGAAACCATTCAATTCAAATGTTAAAGAAGCTACGGTTGAAATGGATGGGCTATAAGTTGGTAAATAGGAATCAGGTGGATCTATTATGAATGGACGTTACCCTTACGACCCTTACGACCATTACCGGAATTATTGGTTTTGGAGTCAAATTGGATGTCTTATCGGTTCTCTTTTAGGCCTTTCAATCCGATTGATTACATGGCTCTTTCGTATTTTAATCCGATTGATAAGATATGCTTCCAAAAAAATTAGGGAAAATGAAAATCAAAAAAATCTGTGATATGAGAAAAATTGTTATATTCGCAAAAATTATAGATAAAATCAATTACCGATGAGAAAATTAATACTTTTAATTCCTTTTATAGCGCTATCGTCATGTGCTACTCTTTTCACAGGTACAACGGAAACCATTCAATTCGATTCAAATGTTGAAGGAGCCGTAGTTGAGATGGAAGGACTAGAAGTTGGTAAAACACCTCACACCATGAAAGTTAAAAAGTCTTTTGATGGAATTGTAACAATTTCTGCTGATGGATATGAAGAGAAGAAATTCTCACTCCCACAAAGTTTCAATTCAATCGCAATTCTAAATTTATTTTCATTTCCTGGCTGGATTATAGATTTCGCTACCGGCGCCCTTAAAAAGTTTGACAGAAAAGGATACGAAATTACTTTAGACAAAATTACTTTAGACAAAGAATAGTATTTCAATTTACAACTAATTTTAAAAGCCAATCCTCCTGGTTTGGTCTTATATTGGGATAAATATCCTGAATCGTTTCTTTTTCCTGACACATGCTTTCTTTACCTGCCATTATTAGATCTGCTATATCACTCACAGGGTCTTTGTAATTTTCCATATGTTTGTAAACCCTCACATTATCTAATACCTGCCCCAACTTATTTGTTTACCCCAGTAGTCCTATCCGGCAAGATGTCAATGAATGTATATTTAATTGAGGTAAATACTTAAGAACATATCAGATATTTTTGATAGACTTTTTCCTTGTCGTCCATCCTTGTTACTATATCCTGACTTCATCGGTTTGGTTCATTATACATAATAAAAAAGATAGTCTTAGATTTATAGAATATTTCCTTAATTATTCATTGATTTCCTTGTCAATAACATCTTGAAAGAGGCTTTTATCTATGGCTTTAACATATTGATATACAATAGTATATGCTTATTGTCATCCCATTATCTAAGCCCACTTTTCGCTTTGTAATTCCTCTGGCTCTCACCATTATTTTCTCCAATTCCTCCCGCTCCAGGCATCATCTTTCCGGTGTAGCGTACCGAAGTTATTAAATGACTGCCACATCCCCAAAAAATGCCCTATCTTTGGCAGCAACATGTATGTCAAAATCACCAAAAGAAAAGATTGCCGATCCGTAAGAGTACAAATCGCCAAATCTTACAGAAATAACGAAGGTAAACCACGACATAAGGTCATGATGTCCATCGGATCCGCACCACCAGGTGAACATCTGGAAAACTTGAAAACAAGAGCCCAAATTG
>MPMN01000016.1 GCA_002238525.1 Flavobacteriaceae bacterium bin25 | reverse complement strand
AAACAAAGTTTGTTTTTACTGAAGAAGTGGAAAGATACTTACACAACACTATTAACTCTCTTTTTAAAAAATAAGAGTACAAATAACAATGAAGACACTCTATGTCCAGACTCTATAACCATCCAAAAACAACACAATGGGTACGAACATTGTAATTAAAAAATCAAAAAAACAATACCAATATCAGACAACTTATTTATCTTTGATTTACAATTTAAAATCCTATCCTAAAGTTGCATTAATGGGTTGATTCTAGGTTTGAATTCTATTTTGAGGACTAAATTGAGGAACATCTACAGCCCTGAAGGGGCTCTTGTGAAAATGCATTTTTGAAGTTTTGGAGGCTCTCCAGACATCTTGCATGATTGGAGCATTGATGACACCCACTAAGTATTGGGCTTCTTTTTCGGTATCACAAATGATAGAATATAATTGTGAATTAGGGATGATATTACAGGGTATTCTCATGGCTCTCAAGACATTGCCTGATGCATTATAAACTACCTTGAGCCTTAATTGACCATATGGCTCAATTTGTCTCAGATGAGACTTCAATTGATTATTGAAGTTAAACCTAAATTCAATGCGGGGTTTGTCTTTCGCCTTTCTTCGCTCATTGTATTGTTCATTGCACATTTCCCAATAACGATGTGTGTGGGGATATTGTCTTGCTCTATCTGGGCTTGATAGCATCAAATTTCCATATCGGTCAAGGGGAGCTATCAACCACATTTGAGGCTGATAATTCAATCTTGCTTTAGATCGACCCTTCGTCAGATGTTTGCTACTAATCATGGGCAATAATGCCCTTGTTTCTATTACCCCGTCATATCCACATTCTTTCCATAGACCTTTACTTCCTTTTGAACTTACTATTTCAGAGAGTCCTGGTTTTACTTCTTTTTTTTGTGTCACTTGATAGTAACAGAAAGGGCGATAGAACAGACCGTCATTGATTTTTTTTGATTTGAAATAAAATGATGAAGTGCTGGCAATGGTTTTTACCTCCTTTCTATTGTGACTATCATAGTCGTCCTCGTAATGATAGAATTTCGTGATGGCTCTATGGCTGTGCTGCAATGGGGATGCACCACCATGAACTGTTTTCCCCAACACTACGCTACATCCATTAGGCGAATGGGGAAATATTTTTGGTTCAATATCAGTTAAATTCCACATTTGTTCATGGCTTACATGGACGTTAGCCCATTTCCCATCGCGCCACTTTTTCCATGCTTGTCCGATTATAGGGCTATTGGGTAATACCCAACCATATTTACCTTGAATTTTTGAAAGATAAAGACGAGTTACTCTAGCTGTAAACACGGCTGCCAAATCAAGATTCCCCGCGGGACTTACATGATTGAAGATATTTTCAACTTTTCCAATTACTCTTATTTTATCCTTCCTTTGAGTTTCTTCTGCATTGTTCATCACTTGCCATGGTGGATTACCAACCAATCGGGATACTTTATTTGAAATTAACCGATCAATATTTATTCGATTCAGAATGTACCAATTCCAGATATGATCGCCTTGCTTTTGGATAACTTCTTTAAGAGAATCATAAAAATCTTGAATATTTGATTTTTCTATTCCATTGATATCGGGACATTTTTTATTATCTACTATGGCAGTATTGACCATTTTTGAAGCTTTTGCAAAATTTGGATGATTATATAATTTGAGAGGTATATCAATAGAAAGGTTTTCATAAGCAGTATCTATTTTAACCCCAAAGAATGTAGAATTTTCAGTCGGCTCTTCCAGAGCACTGCCCAGACAAATTCGATATTCGTGGGGTTCTATTTTCTGACTACCTAAAGCGGTTCTTAAAGTCGCTTTGCTCATCTCCACGGCTATAGGATGAACATCAATACCATATACCAATAGAGCAATGATCTTTGAGGCTAATTTTCTTTTTTCCAAATGGTTGGCTTTTATCCTATCTAAAAGACGCCTTGCAACTTGCAATAAAAAGGTTCCACTACCACAAGAAGGGTCTAAAACACCCAGATGAGTCTGGTCTTGTGATTTTCCCTCAATCAGATTGTATGCCCTGGTGATCTGTTGATCGCACCAATCATCATCCAGTACTTGATTTACTACATCTTGGGCAAGGTAATCTGGAGTATAAAACTCTCCAAACTCTTTTCTCTGCTTCTCATCTATCAATCCATGATATAATTCTCTCAATATATCTTTAGATGCCCTATTCCAATTATACTCTTTTATGTCGGATAAAAGTTCATGCACTATTCTCTTTCCATCGGGACTTTCTATCAACCATCCACAAAATCCATCACCAATAATACTTTCTATTTTTTGTTCATCAAGTCTATAATTATCCATATAACCGATGATAAGGCGTGCTACAGAAACGATAAAGCTGTGCCGGCAAAACAAGTCCTGGGTATCTCTGTCACCAATATCGAAGCTACTCGATTGATAATCAGGGAGTATTCCTGAGCCCTTTAGTAGTTTACTCCACAATATAAACTTGGTCTTAAATGACTGTTTTCTATAAGTCTTATTGATGAGTGATTTACAGGATTTAAAATGTGTGTCGAAAGATGATGTCAAAGATTCATAAGTGGGTGTTTTTGGAGGAACATAACCTTTCCACCTATCAAAGATTTGCTCTGTGATAAATCGATTAATTTGATGCGGACTTGTCAATGATCTTAATGCAAAAACAAGAGATAGACAGTCTCCACTGGCTTCATATCTCCAACAAGCCCATTGAATACCATCGGTCAGTATACCTATCCATGGATGGGCTAAGGGATTTTCTGTCTTCACAATTATAGAATCATTGTCTTGGACTGCATAATCCCTTAAGTATCCTAGAATTTGTTCTTTATCCTTTTTCAGATTTATCTTGTTTTTATTTTTTGTTTCTATGACTGTCTTGAGCCTTATGGAAGTGATATCCGATGGGTTTCCTCCTTTTGGTCTTTTTTCTAGATCCCACTGGGCATCCATTAGTTGGTTGTATTCATCTCTGAGAATGGTACGAAGATCACTTTTGATATTGTCTTCATTATCTTTCTGCTTAATTAGACTTTTGAGTTTTTCTTCTAAGGATTTTTTCATGACTTATCTACTTTTTGAGGTTGAGACAAGCCATAGTTAAATAATAGAGAAGCCCATTTAAGAACATGGCCTTCCCAAAACTCAAAGGCATAATACAAGCCTATGTGAAAGGACTCTGGAAGACAATTCTTGCCGATAGAAATGTCCTTACATCTAAAGCGAGGCAGGAAAAGGGTGTCGTTAAGAAGTTTGGGGTGTGGGCTATATTTTAGCCTAAATAACTGATTATCAGAATGATGGGGGGGGGTATAAAAGGCTGATTATACTATTCATTGTTGCAGATGTTGGATTTTTCTTGAAAAGCATTGACTTTGTCAGTGAATAATAAAAGTTGTATTTGAAAGCACAGTGTACGAAATTAAATCAAAAACTTTACGCTAGGTTACTTTGAAATAAATCTGACACATTGAGATTTCTTCCTCATTGCATCATTTTTTAGGGGTCTCCGAGCAAGATTTCTTCTGATGAATTCCCGGGTTTTTCAAATATTGGATAGGGTTCATTATCACAATCAACTCTCAAATGCTACATATTTCAAGATTATCACCAACAATCTAGAATAGATATAGTCTTAGCAACTCAGCAAAGAGACGAATCATTTGAATTTGATTGCTCTTTGTTAACTATGGACTCATTTGATATGAAAGGCTTGACAACCAAGTGAAATTGCCCATAGAAAGACCGCCAAGTGTTTTTTGTTCTTACTTCTATCTGGCTCCTCAATGAGGATATACCTTCTCAACTTTTGGAATTAAATGTACCTAGAGGATAAAAAGTCCTCGAAATTAGCGTCAATAAATGGTTGATGCAATAAACAGAATCTAAAAAAGTATTATTACTCGAAAACAGAATCGTCTAATTCAGTATTGAACGCTGCACCAGTTAGATTAAATTCTATATCCAAACCCATTTGATTAATCAACATTACATGAGGAATCAGTATTCCATCAACTGCCTTATAATCTATAAATCGAATGGTCACTTCAGTGATTTGAGATCCTTCGATTTGGGTAGTAGTACGCATTTGAGTGAGTAAATGAGTATCAGTATCGTAAAAATGAGTTAAATTATCTGAGATTTTAATCTCGTACGCTTGGTCATCGCCCACATCGGTAATACCCACATATTGTAAAGAGTCAGCATCAAGATTCAACTCTGGAAAGGGATAACTATGGATTCGTGAACTCTCTTTTTCAGCACCCTCAACATATTTCCTCTGACCCTGAATCTCATTATAAACTTGCTCATCTGTAACTACAGATTTACTAAAGACCATTTGTCCCATGGAAGTTTTTGTGAGGGATTTGCCCTCTGTTGATTTAATTACTTCAGTGTCTAATAATGCTCCCTGGAATTCCGCCTTAAAATGATATTTTGAGGTTTTGATGGTTTCTAATTTTTGTCTGCCCCCTATGGCTTCGATATAAGAATCAATGATGCTAGCCGTTGAAACACCCTCCAAAGGCACCGGTTCGTAAGTGGGTCTTGGGATTGAATTACCCCATTTATCGTAATAGTTTATCCCCAGTTTTATGTCATTGAAAACTATGTTTTCAAGATCTTCAAGGATATCGGCACCCTTACCGGTGACTATGACACGTGCATTTTGTGAGGGAAAATATGTTTGGGCTACCCGACGGACATCTTCAACTGATACATTTTCTATATTTTGAAGGAATGTGCGGTAAAAATCAGGGGGTAATCCTTCGGTGATAATTTGGTAAGCGTAATTGGCAATTGTAGAGGGGTTTTCCAAGGAACGCACAAAGCTACCCATATATTTTGAGCGGACCAAATCCAATTCTTCAATAGAAACAGGTTGTGTTTTTAATTTATCTAATTCATATAGGATCTGAACAACAGCACTATCTGTTACAAGGTTTCGGACACTCGTTGATGCCGAAAAAGTCTCCACGGCATCGTGGTCAAATTCATAAAAAGAATACGCACCATAAGTATATCCTTTATCTTCTCTTAGATTGAGGAACAATCGAGCTTCAGCCCCTCCCCCTAAAATTTGATTGGTGGTTAAAATGGCAAAATAGTCGGGATTTGTTTTAGCGATTTCGTCGGTATAACTCACAAATATTTCTGACTGAACAGCATTAGGCATGTCGACAAACTCAATAACTGGAGCGGTAGGGTTCTCAGGGGTTGGTAAAGGTTGGGGTACATAAGGATTGGGGGTTGTCCATGATCCAAAATGTTGATTCGTCAGTTGTTTGGCTTCTTCTACGGTAATATTGCCCACAAAAACCAAATACGCTTTATTGACATTGAAATTTCGCTTGTAAAGTTCTTCTATATCATCAAGACTAACATTGTTGACTGTTTCTTCTGAAACATATTCTCCATATGGATGATCGGGTCCGAAAGTAATTAAATCTCCAACTCGAGAAGCCGCAGCAGTAACACTATTCTCAGCGGTTTTTAATCCAGACAACAATTCGTCTCTTTCTTTTTCAAACTCTTCTTGGGTGAAATTAGGATTTAGGGCAGCATCAGCAAATAGCTCAAATACTCGGGGGAAATATCTAGTCAATGAATTGGCTGAACCTCCGGAGGCAGATACATTTACGCTTGCCCCCATAAAGTCGACTTCATCGTAAAATTCTTCCATGGGTATATTGGCAGACCCTTTTCCCAAGAGACTACCGAGCAAACTACTAACTCCTGCTTTTTCTCCTTCTGGTTGTGGTTTGTTGTCAATTCGCAGGTTGACACTCACTCTGGGCAGTTTATTATTTTCTACTAGAAGAACGGTAATTCCATTATCAGTATTAAATTTCTGGGGATCACCGATGTTTATTTCTGGTGTTGGTCCGGGTTCAGGCATCTTGCTTCTATCTATTTGTGCGCTCAGGTGAGCACAACCAAATAATGCAATAAGTATCAATATCTTTTTCATGTTGTTTTCTATTTTATTCAGAATCTTCCGTTTCAGATTCTTGTTCATTTTCTTCTTCCTCCGGCAAATAATGCAATACCAACCTTTGGTTTGGGTTCAAAAAGTTACGAGCAGCATCCTGAATTTCTTCTCTGGTAATGGATCTATATTCTTCAATTTCAGTATTGACTGAGTTGGTATCTCCCAACAGGGCATAGGCTTGAGCCAGTGAACCGGCAATACCAGCGACAGAGGAATTGGAATTAACAAAGTTGTCCTCGTAGATATTGAGGAGTTTTTGATGATCCCTCTCTGAAATAAGCCCATCTTGAAGTTTCTTCACTTCATCATCTATCTCTGTCAGCAGATCTTCTAGTTCATTTCCTACCTGAGGAAGAGCTAGGATTACATAGGTGCCGTAATCTTCTCCACCATCATTGAAAGCGAGGACTTGTAGTGCCATCTTTTTCTCTTCCACCAGTCGTTTGTACAACTTAGAACTATTGCCTTCACTTAGGTAGGTTGAAATCATATTCATCACTTTAGCTTCACGGCTTTTTAATCCTGGTATTCTGTATGCTGTGAATATGGCAGGAATCTGAATATTGGAATCAAAGGTTTCTGCTTCTATCGTTTCTTTGATTGGCTCTTCAATGGGGAAACTACGGGTGATCTCTTCACCTTTGGGAATGGGACCAAAATAGTCTTGTATCCATTTTTTGGTTTGTTCAATATCTATATCCCCAGCGACGGTTAAAACAGCATTGTTAGGGACATAGAACTTTTCATTGAAGGCAATGAATTCATCAAGGGTAGCAGCATCCAAATGTTCCATTTTTCCGATGGTAGAATTTTTATAGGGATGATCTTCAAAGAGATGGCTTTTGACTACCTCATACCATTTACCATAGGGTGAATTATCATAACGTAGTCTTCTTTCTTCTTTAACAACTTCATTTTGGGTTTCAACCCCAACTTGGTCTATTACCGGGTGGAGAAGTCGCTCGGATTCCATCCATAGTCCCAATTCAATGTTATTGGAAGGGAAATTCTCATAGTAGTAAGTGAAGTCCTGAGTGGTGTAAGCGTTATTTGAACCCCCTCGCGAGGCAACGATATTCATCCATTTTCCTTTATCAATATTTTCAGTTCCTTCGAACAAGAGGTGCTCAAAAAAATGAGCAAATCCGGTCCGTTCCGGATCTTCATCTTTAGCCCCAACATGATAGAGAACCGAGACGGTAACAACGGGAGCTGTACTATCCTGGTGTAGTATTACATGAAGCCCGTTATCTAAATCGTATTCGATGAATTCAACTTTTTGGCTCCATGCTACCAGGCTGAAAAACAACAGCAACAGGAGAAGAGATTTTTTTTTCATATAATTTTAATATTTTCTACTTGTGATGGTATAGTGATTGTAAAATTAGCAAATTCAAAGTCTGATGCATAAAAATTTCAAAATAATGGTGTATAATATAACAAAACGTTTTCATTTCATTATTGTTACCCTCTTTGGTGCTTTTTTTTAGGGGGGGGGAAAGACAATAATTGAAATTCGTTTAAGAAAAAAATAGAACAGCAAGAAGTGAAATTTTAACTCCACTGTTTTACCTTTATGTTGGGACAAAGCCATAATCACTGGTTTCACTGGGATGGGATTGGTTAAATTTGTGGGAATTCTAAATATGGGAACCTATTATATGATTTCGAAATTCAAGGGATTGTTTATAAGCGGATTAATTTTCTTTTTTATAGGCTGTGGTACGGCAAAAAAAGTGGTATCCTCACCCAAGCCCATCAGCAAAATTGATTTGAGTTCGCTCATTGAAGAGGTTCAGAAAGCCTACCCAAAACACAAATCTCTAGCCATAAGAGGTACTGCATCCTATACGGATGGAAAAATGTCAGAAAAAATAAATGTCCAGTTCAGATTTATAGAAAATAAAGCAATTTGGGTCAATGCAGTAATGATTATCCCTATTGCTAGGCTATTAGTTACTCCCCAAGAGGTTAATTTTTATGAACGCTTTCAAAAAACCTATTTCCAAGATGATTTCCTGACAGTAAGAAAAGTTTTTAATAATGATCTTATTGGATTTACACTGATAGAAAATCTATTAATGGGGAAATCGTTGGTTGATGTTTCCAAGTATAAGTGGAAGTCAATTGATAATCCAGTGAATTATATTTTGGTACCTGAAAGAACCAAAGGAGAAACTATTCCGACCTTATTTATTGATCCCAGTAGTTTTTTGCTTCAAGAACAAAGAATTTTAGTACCTGGAACTTCCAATACCCTAAACATTCGTTACCTGGATTACATAAATATCGAAGGAGTTCAATTCCCTAAAACAATAGAGATCTCTTTGGTTGAGCCTCAAAGTTTGATGCAATTGGTAATTGAATACAAGCAAATAAATCGCTATGATGAAGATGTAGCAATTCCCTTTGAAATTCCGGAAAACTATACACCTATTTCGTTTCCCTGATGAATACTTATTTGGTTTGGATTTTTTTGACTTTAGGTATAGTTTCTGTTTTTGGTCAAGATTACAACAGAAAAAGTGAACTTATTTCAAGGCAGAATGAACTCAGAGTGGAAATTCGAGAATTGAATACTCTTGTAAGTGAGGTTAAAAGCAGCTCCAGGGATGTCCTGGGGGCTTTAGAAGAAACCAATTTAAAACTCAAAAAGCTTGAGGAGCTGATTAAAATAAATACTGACCAGGATCTTTATTTAACTGATCAAATCGTCAAAATCGAAACCCAAATTTCGTCCCAGCAAGAAACTTTGACTAAATTGAAATACAACTATGCATTGATAATCACTTCAGCTTACAAATCTAGAGTAGATCAGAAAGGCTGGATGATGGTGTTGTTTTCCAAAAATATTTTTCAAGCCTACAAAAGAAATCAGTATTTGCAGCAGTTTATCAGAAACCGAAGACACATCAAAGATGAAATTGAACAGCGTATATCAATTTTAGAGGTGAAGAATGATTCTTTGGAAACAATCAAAGAAGCAAAACTAAATTTAGTGGCAGCTCAAAAGTTACGGGTTCAAGAGTTAGAAGATGAAAAAAAGAGACAGAATAGGTTGTTGAGGAATTTTAATCAACGTCAGGGGCATTTTTTAAATCAAATTTCTCAAAAGGAACAGTTGAATAGCCAGATTGAATCGGAGATTCGTCGGTTGGTCCGTGAAGTTTCAGCAGTTAAATCTGCTGAAGTTATCAATTTGGATGGAGAATTCAGTTCCTATAAGGGAAAACTTCCATGGCCTATTGAAGGGGGCGTTGTCACCCGAAGATTTGGACGTCAGAACCATCCCATTGTTCCTTCGACAATTATCCAAAACATAGGCATTACGATGGCTGCAAAGCCAAATTCATCTGTTCGATCGATTTTCGAAGGTCAAGTCGCCTCAATTATTTCATTTCGAGGAAGCAACTACTCCGTATTAATTAAGCATGGGAAATATATCACTGTTTACAAGAATTTGGTTGACTTGAAGGTCAAAAAGGGGGACTATGTCAATGCCATGCAAATCATAGGCAATGCTTTTACCAATCAACTTTCAGGCAGGGCAACTTTTCAGTTCAGTTTATTTGAAGATGCCGAGCCCCAAAATCCTCTCTATTGGTTAAGATCTCAAAGTTGATCAATTTTCTTTTAGTACCCAGGCATCTGCTTTGATTTTTGCACGGGCATCATTCAGTGCTGTTATAGCTTCAGGAAGAGATCTATAGAATCCTATAATCACTCTTACGCGACTTTGATCAGCTTTATTTGATATGCGTGCGTCTAGATTTTGAGATTTCAACACATCAATGTATTGGTTGGCTTTTGTTTCAGAATTAAATGATCCAATAACAATGGCATATAAATCACCTTCAGCAATAGTTGTGGGATTCATATCTTTTATAGTCTCTTTTTCTTTGTCTATCGAATCCGATTTTTCTTCTGTTGAAGCCACCTCTGGGGGAGCCTCCGATTGGACAATAACAGTTTCTACTATAGGCTGACTAGGAGGAATGAGATAGGAAATGAAAAAATATGTACCTCCCGCACCTAGTACAAGACCGATAAAGATTCCTACCAATAGGTATGGTATTGTAGGACGGCGATTTTTTCTTCTCTGGTAATAAGAATCTCCGGGTTTGATTTTCTTCTTTTTTTCATGGGTATCAGAAGATGTTTTGTTGACAAATGGAGGGGTTTTGAGGCGTGAGGATTTTTTTTGTCCTTGTTTGGTATCTGATTGGGCTTTCTTTGGTGGCAAATGACTTTGATTGATCTTTAATCTTTTTGTTTTGGAAATCTTGTTTGATTTCGTTTGATCTGAGATTTTCTCTTGTGGGCTTATTTTTTGGGATTTACTTGGCTGTTTTCTCTCTTGGGTTTTGATTGATGTAGCCTTAGTTTTAGCAGATTCTTTTTTGGTTGCATCCGAGACGGACTTTTTGATATTTGGTTTGGGAGGGATAGTAGTAGACTTTGGAGGACAGTCTGTTACTTTACTCTTGGTTGATGTTATTTTGGGGCTACTGCTTTGATGTTCTTTAGATGGATGAGGCTTTGATAATGGATTTTCAATCTTTTGAGGAAATCCAAAAAATTGGGGTAATGGGATTAAGGTTTGTGCTGGTCTGAACTGAACTTGACCATCTTTATCATATTCAAATATGCCAATTCCATTGATATTCAGTGGTCCCATTTTGAGTTGGGATTTCCAGTAACTTACCGATCCTTGAATTTTTTTTGCTGCCATTTGGTTAGATACATGGTACTTTTTGGTCATATAATCGGTCAGTACCCCATCGTTTTGACTATGGGTATCATCAAATGATTTTAGCCTTCGTTCTCTTTGATAAAAATTTCCACTTTCATCAGTTCTTGAGGGTGTGTCAATTGTCTTTAGAGTGCCAAAATTTGGTACCACAAGACTTGTGTGCTGACCAAGAAGTTCGATTACAGCATTTGTTAATTCCATTATTTATGATATTACTTCAAAAGTTGTACTTGATCGTTTATTCAAAAAAACACATATGCAAAATTCTTTTACATCCATTTGCAATTATCTATACAATCTCAGATGTTTGAGTATCTTTTTCTGAGGGTGTGATTTTCTATCTACCAAAGGATAAGATATTTTGTAAACCACTAATATCACTGCTAATTACCAATAGATAACAAAACGACATGCAAACAGACTTAGAGGGAATTTTCTATAGTCATTGGATTACATGCTTTAATAGCATAATGCAGGGACATATTGTAGACGAAACTTCTTTTCGATAGTTGTTTTATCACGAGTTTGAGCCGGTGTAGGTTACTCCTCAAGGGGTAAGAGCTTAAGCGATAGGCATGTTTGGAGTTGTGCCAGATTAAAGTTGGATATGTGGTACCATAGGTTGATTTCTTTCCCTATGTTATTCAGTCTTTGCTCTCTATCGTCATCTGTTTCCAAATGCTCAATTCTTTTTGACAATTTTTGACAAATGCTCTCTACTGATTGAATGCTTGGTTCTTTATTTAGTGCTCCTTGAACAAAAGCCAGGTAACTTCCCCCATCGTCTGCTATTGAAAAAAGTGGGCTTTGTTCAAATCCAACCAGGTTCTCAATGACCACTGGATTATCTTTACCGCAGCCACAATCTTCGGGTTTTGCCCATACCACTTGGTCTCCTATCTTTTCAATATCAACAGAACTTCTGATCGCCTGATTACCTAAATCTATTTCCTCTACCACTTTAGTATCCTCTTGAGGTTCGGATCCCTCTTCTTGAGCCTGAAGAAGTCCGAAAGATATTCCACAAATTGATAAGAAAAATATTTTGATAATAAAACGGGTCAAGATCAGTGCCTTTGAGTGACGAAGATAATAAATTAATGGGGATAAATCACCAGGACTAACTATTATTATCAATAATGAGAATTGAATCTAATATGTCCCATAACATCCCCGCTAAAAGTTTGACACATGGGGTATTTGCTAAATTATGCTATGGGAGTTAGGGCTTCTGCCTAAACGTGATAGGTATTTCATCTAGTATAATTTTCTTTTTTCTTCTGTTATATATTTAATATCTTTCCGCAAAAGAAAGAGGATTCCAGTGTGCTATTTTATGGGAAAACGAGACTAAATGAGTTATAATGAGAATTGCCAATAATTATTTAAGTACTTCATCAGGTGTTCTTTGAGATAATTTCTATCGGTTGGTTCCAGATAGGATTTTTGATCCAAGATAATTGTTCATTTGTAATCCGAATCTACAAATAAGCTAAATTGACATTTAATCAGTACAAGAAGAAGCTGGAGCACTATTGTAACTACCAAGATCGTTGCCACAGCGAGGTCAATGCCAAGATGAGCAATCTTAGGGTTCCTTATGGATACAGAGAAGAGATAGTTCTACATTTAATACAAGAAAATTTTCTGAATGAAAAGCGATTTGTGGAGTCTTTCGTTTGGGGTAAGATCAAGCAGTTATATTGGGGGAAGCAACGTCTGATAAGAGAATTACAAGCAAGGGAAATATCTGATTATCTCATCAACTATGCCATGAAGTTGATTGATGATGAAACTTATATGGAAATTTTTTTCCTTGCATTGGATAAAGCCAGGCGAATTTATGCCAATGCTGATTCGGTGGTTGCCAAAAAACAAATTATCAATTATATGATACGGAGGGGGTGGGAAAATGCACTCATTTATGAGTACTTAGACTGAATGCCAATCTTAAAGTCTGCTTAGTTACTCAATCAGGAGAATGGCTTTGTTGTCCTTCATTTCAAAGATTCCTGCATTGATGTCAAATTGCCAAACGGGGCCTTGTTTTTCCACACTAAATTGTTTGGTATTCAGTGAAATGGGTTTCTGGGACCATATCTTGACTTTTCCCTTGGCTAAAGTTGATACAATTGGGGCGTGGTTATTTAGCACTTGAAAAGACCCAGAAGCGCCGGGAAGGCCAACACTTTGGACATTTTGAGATAACAATACAGATTCGGGGGAAACAATCTCAAGGAACATTCGGCTCTGTAGATTTTAGAATTTAATTAGTTACTGATTTGTGTGCTTCAAAAACATCTTCGATTGTCCCTTTTAATGAGAAGGCATTCACACTGATGTGGTCTAATTCTCCATCCATAATCATATTAAATCCTTTGATGGTGTCTTTGATATCAACTAGGACTCCTGGTGTGTTGGTAAATTGTTCAGCAACATGGAATGGTTGGGACAAAAATCTTTCTACTTTTCTTGCTCTTTCAACCGATGTCCTATCTTCTTCGGAGAGTTCATCCATTCCCAGAATGGCGATAATATCAAGTAGTTCTTTATATCGTTGGAGGAGTTTTTTAACTCTCTGTGTACAATCGTAATGTTCATCGCCAACTATATCTGGTGCTAATATTCTGGAGGTAGAAGCTAGGGGATCGATTGCTGGGAATATGCCTAATTCAAAAAGTTTACGAGACAGGACGGTTGTTGCATCAAGATGGGCAAAGGTCGTTGCGGGTGCTGGATCGGTCAGGTCATCTGCAGGAACATATACGGCCTGTACTGAGGTGATTGAACCTTTTTTTGTTGAGGTGATGCGTTCTTGCATTGCGCCCATTTCTGTGGCCAGAGTCGGCTGATAACCTACTGCTGAGGGCATTCTACCTAATAGTGCGGATACTTCGGACCCTGCTTGGGTAAATCGGAATATATTATCAACAAAAAACAGGACATCTTTCCCTTGGGCATCACCGGCTCCGTCTCTAAAGTATTCAGCAATTGCTAGTCCTGATAGGGCAACTCGTGCTCTAGCGCCTGGTGGCTCATTCATTTGACCAAAAACAAATGTTGCTTTGGATTCTTTGAGTACTTGCTCGTCGACTGCTGAAAGATCCCAACCTCCTTGTTCCATGGATTCTAAAAAGGCATCTCCATATTTTACGATTCCTGATTCGAGCATTTCTCTCATCAGATCATTTCCTTCTCTTGTTCTTTCGCCTACTCCGGCAAAAACGGAGAGTCCGCCATGTCCTTTGGCTATGTTGTTGATTAATTCTTGTATGAGGACTGTTTTCCCTACGCCTGCTCCACCAAAGAGACCAATTTTTCCACCTTTAGCATAGGGTTCAATCAAATCGATGACTTTAATTCCGGTAAAAAGCACTTCTGTAGAGGTTGACAAATCTTTAAAAGCCGGTGCGGAGCGGTGTATGGGGAGGCCTTTGTCTCCTTTTTTTTCTAGTTGTGGTAGTCCATCAATGGCATCACCAATAACGTTGAACAGTCGTCCATAAACACCATCGCCGATAGGCATTTGGATGGGGGCGTTGGTTGGTATGACTTTACAACCTCTATACAACCCATCGGTAGAGTCCATCGAAATGGTCCTAACGGTATCTTCACCGATATGGGATTGAACTTCAAGGACAAGGGCAGAACTATCGTCTCGATTTATTTCGAGTGAATCGTAAATTTTGGGCAACTGACCCCCTGAAGGAAAGACCACATCAACTACCGGTCCGATCACTTGTGAAACTACACCAAAAGATTCTGACATAAGGTTATTTTAAAGTGTGGCAAATATACATTATCGGCCGACTCAAATCAACCCGTATTATTCATACTAATCCCTAACTTAGGCTATTTGGCTTGAATTTCTCTGTTTGGCTTGATCTTTGTCCGGTTAGAACGCCTGGACCTTCGAGTTTTGAGTATTCCGACGAGAAATTTTCTTTCCAATTGTTTTATTTTGATCCAAAGAGTATGCTTTTTGGTAAAATTGAGCCTTTTGAGCATCTTATCAAGCGCATTTTCATGAATTGAGCATAGTTATTTCCATTGTGAAATATCTTCTTTTCTAGAATGGAGAACGAAAATTGGCTTGAGATTCTCAGCAAATAAAAAATCGGTGATCTGGCTAATAAATTGATCGAAAGTGATAAATTATGCTTTTGTTCATAATTTTTATTTTATATATTGTCTGGGATTTGTCCATATCCTCATTAGGGAGACCTTAAACCAGATTATTTAAAATGAAATTAGTATACTTCAAGGTAGTATAATGAGAAGAATAAAAGAGGAAACTCCCAGCATTACAAATAGTAGTTCATTTGTATTCCCCCTATTTCTTTTCATTCTATTCTCCTGCAACGATGACCAGATAGTTCCTAATCCTTCCAATGGGCGAATCACGATTACCACATCTTCTGGACCGGGCGGAACAATAACGGAAACTCAAAAAGTAAATAAAGGGCAATCGGTAGAAATAACTGCTTCTGCACATGAGCATTATCAATTGAAAACTTGGACAAGTACTTGTAATGTCGTCCCTACCGATGCAGAAACTATCCGTTTAACAGCATCAAAAGACTGCCAAGTAAAAGCAGAGTTTGAGAAGATACAATACATCATCACAGTCTTATTTTCCGCTGGTGGTAGTGTGGATCAAAATGGATTAGCCATAGAATATGGAGAAACAGCGTCTTTTACTGCTACTCCTGATGAGGGTTGGGAATTGAGTGGCTGGCAAACCAATTGTGCCGAGACGATTACGGAGATAGAGAATAAAGTGAGTTTTGCAGTCAATGGAAGTTGCATTATCAAGCCGGTATTTGCCCAATCACCGAGAACCATTACTACTTCATCCACTCATGGGGGTACTATAACTGGAACGATGAAAGTGGAATACAACCATACAGTTAAGATCACTGTTACCCCTGACCAACATTATCAATTAAAGGAATGGGAAAGCGATTGCGGGAATTTTAGTCAGAATAATCTTACCATAGAATTTATTTCTATAGATGATTGTAGAATAAAAGCGATTTTTGAGAAAATACTTTATACTATTAATGTTGATCTGGGAGATGGCGGGAAAATAGTAGAGGGTATAAAATTGGAAAAGGTGTTTGGAGAGATGGTTTCTTTAAATGCCTTGGCTAATGATGGTTATGAATTTGATCAATGGAAAGTGGATAGAGATACAGATTGTCCCAAAATAATTGAAATTGAAAATCCTGTTTTGGAATTTACTGTGGGAGGTCATTGCATCATAAAAGCTTTATTTAATATCAAACCTGAAGTTTTTGAAAATACACCCTTGTATTTAGATAAAAATGGAGTGACGATAAAGATTGACCCTGAGCGTCAAGACTTGATTGGAAAAACCTTAAAAATCAAACTTCCCAATGGAGAAAAAACCATTAGTTATACCATTGTAGATGAAATAATGTTGCGGGGAATGATCAGAAACAATGAACCTCTGGGTAATGTGGTAACCACCTTTGTCAAAGATATGATTTTTCTCTTTTTCAATAAACAACAATTCAATGATAAGGACATAAAAAGTTGGGATGTCAGCAATGTGACTTCCATGACTGGAATGTTCAAAAATGTCAGTGCTTTTGACCAAGATATAGGACATTGGGATACCGGACAAGTACTCAATATGTCTGAGATGTTTTCCCATGCGGTATCATTTAATAGGGATATTAGTCAATGGAATACCAGCAATGTACAACGCATAAACAACATGTTCGCCAATGCCGATTCCTTTAATCAGGATATAGGTAATTGGAACACCTCCCAAGTAACCGACATGAGTTATATGTTTTACAAAGCCTATAATTTTGACCAAGACCTAAACAATTGGGATGTCGGCAATGTAAAGCGTATGGACTATATATTTTATGATGCCCATAAATTTAATGGGAATATCAGCCGGTGGGATACCAGCAATGTACAAGACATGATCGGAATGTTCTATAATGCCCACAAATTCAATCAGGATATAAGTGATTGGAGTACCTCTAATGTGACCGATATGGGGCAAGTCTTTCATAATGCATATGAATTTAATCAGGATATCAGCAGGTGGGATACTTCCAAAGTCACGGATATGAGAAGGATGTTCTACAATGCCCATCGGTTCAATGCCGATATAAGCCGTTGGGACACTTCCCAAGTTACCGATATGATTCAGATGTTTTACAATGCTACCCAGTTTAATGCCGATATAGGGAATTGGGATGTCAGCAGGGTAACCGATATGGGAGGGATGTTTGGCAACAACTCTGTTTATGACCAAGCAGAAGGCAAACAGAAAAAACCCTCATCATTCAATCAAAACATCGGCAATTGGGATACCTCCCAAGTGACCAACATGGGTTCCATGTTCTTAGGGTCAGTATCTTTTAATCAGGATATCCGTAGATGGGATGTCAGTAATGTAACCAAAATGGAATCCATGTTTAGAAATGCTTTTTCATTCAATCAAAATCTTAACGATTGGGATATAAACAAAGTAAACAATATGGATAAAATGTTTTTCAATGCCCAATCCTTTAATCATGATTTGACGGACTGGGATATCAGCAATAAGAGTGCAAGCCTCTGGTTAGAAGGCACCAAAATTCAAAGCACAAAATCTTCTGCCCTTTTTGACCTTAGCAAAGGAAAATCCATATTAGAAGACCCCATCTATGCCAATATTGATAGAGACAACTTTAAATCTTATACAGATGCTTTTGTTGCTGATGCCAAAAGGCATGGTTTGGATATTGAATACATAAAAAACAAAGATCATTTTATCAATATTCGTCCCCTACCCAATGGTGTAGCAGGATTAGCTTATTATGTCTGTAGCGATTCAGTAGCTATTGAAGTGGATAAGGACTGGTGGGAAAAAGGACAATCAGACCTGTACTTCGATACCCTCCTATACATCATATGGCATGAATTAGCACATACCATTCTCGGCCTAAAACACCTATGCCAATTCGGTCAAATCATGTCCGGGAGACACAACAACGATTGCCAGCTACCACCCGGAGAAACAGATAGAGATAAAAACTATGGGAATTTAAATTTCAACTTCCTAGCAAATAATCCTTACCAATGGCATAGAGCAGTAAGAGATATGATGACTAGTAACAAACAAGTCCGATACTCCTGTAGGAATAAAAGAGTAGATAAAACGTTTACTTGCTTTGCAGATTCAAGTCACTAATGCAACTTTAGGAGGAGAGCAAATGCAACTTATTACAAAAAACATAATAGACAAACCGCCAAAGTTGATGTTATAATAAACTGAAGGTTTACTACTATTCCGTAAGTTGGATTCATTCCCATTGGAAATTATGTCAAACCATACGAGAGAACGGCTAACTATCTATTGCATTAAATTTGATGCATGGAACCAAGATTTACACAACGACAAAAGAAAATCAATAGACTGCTGCAAAAGAAACTTTCCCAGTATTTTTTGGAGATTGCCCAAAGAGAAAAGATACCCGGACTGATCATTTCTGTTACCAATGTTCGAGTAACAAAAGATCTGTCAATAGCTAAAGTCTATTTGAGCGTTTTTCCAAGCGAAAAAGGACAATTGATTATGGAAAACCTAGAAAAGAATGCCAGCAGGATAAAATATGAAACCGCACAACGATTCGGTAAAGAAATAAAAAGAATTCCTTATATTCATTTCTGTCTCGATGATACTCTGGATTATATTCAATCAATTGATAAGGCAATATCCGACAGCAAGGATTCAGGCATACCAGAGGAGTTGAGCGGAAAATAATCTGGTTATACCCTCACGGTTTGCTACCATTCCAAATTGCACTAAGATACTTATGGTCCAAAAGCCAACAATCAATTATCAATCGTATCAATTTGCTGTCTTTGATATTAATCACTTTGGTTTCTATGGCACTCTTTGTGGTTTTAAGTGCTTTTGGAGGACTAAAAGAGTTCGGACTTTCCCTAAATAACTTCTTCCACAGCCAGTACACGATATTTCCCAAAGAAGGGAAGTATTTGGTTATTGACAGTATATCCTTACAGAGCATACACAAAAGTGAACTAATAAATGCACTGGCTGGGGAAGTAGAAGAAAAGGTTTATTTGAACAAGGGTTCAAAAAGTCAAGTAGCCTATTTAAAGGGGGTTAGTTCAAACTACCCCGACATCATCCCAATAGATACCATCATCCCCATAGGAGTATGGTCAGTTCAAGAAACTAATCACGCTGTTACAGGCTATCGTATAGCAACAGAACTCGAATTAGATTTAACTGGTGAGTATTCTGAACTACAAGTAACAGCCCTGAGCAGACCATCGAAATTTGGATTTAACCCCGGGGGATTTAATTATCGGTCCCTTCAAGTGCAAGGACTTTACCACATTAGCCAAGAACTAGATAATAGGTATTTGATTACCTCAATAGAAACAGCAAGAGAAATTCTGAACTTGAGAGAAGATATGTATAGCACTATCATGCTTTCTACACCTCAAGGGGTTTCCAAAAATTCACTTGAAAAAGAAATCGAAAATGCCATAAACACTCCCGTACAAATAAAAACAAAATATGAGCAGAATCCTGCCCTCTACAGAATGCTAAACAATGAACATCTCGTAATCTATTTCATCTTCACATTGGTAATGATCATCGCACTATTTAATTTGGTTGGGTCATTAATCATGATGATTATTGATAAAAGACCTCAGATGAAAGTTTTAAACACCATGGGACTCACAAAAAATCAAATCCGAAACATTTTTTTTAGTTTGGGCATTCAAATCTGCTTGCTCGGCGTATTCTTGGGACTCTTGCTGGGATCAATTTTAGTCATCTCCCAACACCATTGGCCATTTTTATTTGTCCCCGGAACCTTGTTGCCATACCCAGTTCAATTTAAACTATCCAATGTATTAATCGTTTTCCTAACAGTTGTTGTCTTAGGAATCATCTGTTCCTGGTGGACTACATATGGTGTTCACCATCGCCAGAAAGAAATCGTTTTAAGGTAAGAGTCCATTTCCAATGGATTGATGATGAATAACAAGTTGATCTATTCGGCAAGAATAGGGATTACACTTTTGTTTGCCAATTACTTAGGAAGATAATGTATCACGAAAAAAAACACAAACTAATATAGAAAGTACAGAATAAGTGATGACCGAGGGAGTAATTGCAAGACAATTCAAAAGGCAATTGGAGTATGAAATCGCTTTTTGCCCCATTCAAATTATTTTGCCAAAGCAGTGAATTCCAAGAGTTGCATTTGAGAGTTGATTGTACGGACTCTTAATCAGGTTTTCCCGCTAGTAAAAATTGAAGTACCTATCTGAGTGTAAATGGAAACTATGCTTAAAAAATATATGGATAATGATGGTTTCTCCAAAACATAGGATCATGAATTCAATGCCACTATCAGAGTTATTAAGAAAATCACCTTTGGAAATATCTTTTAAAACCGTACGGCCAACCACAAACACGTGATTTATATAATTACGCCCCCTCCTTAATAAGGAAGCACACAATCAAAACCGAAATTTGTAACACAAATTTCGGTCTGATTCATGAAAAAAGATGCCTGCCTATAATTTTAATCTCGCTGTAATCAATGCTCGAGTGCCTACCTCAGGCATTCCAGGGAATAAGGAATACCTCGTGCCAAATAGATTATCAATATTGAGAAAAACCGAAATCCAATTGGAATTGTAACCAACATTTGCATTAAGAATAGTACGGGCATCAACTTCCCCAAGATATAATGGGTCAAGTAAAGACTCAAACTTGGAAGACAAATGAGCACCAAGACCGAAATTGAACCCAGAGATAGGATTGCGATTGTAACCTATGCGTAAACGATGTTGGGGCTTGTGTAAACCAAAAAAATCTGATTCCTGGGCCTGAGGACCTAAGTCCTGCTTGCCACGCCATATATTTTGGCTAATCCAAGAATAATTTGCATAAATTGACGAGATGGGATCCAATAAAATTTTGCCCCCAAAGTCTATACCTGTATAAGTTATTTTATCTACTCCACTATCATTATACCCATCAATCATCAACGGTTTAGGATAATTGAGAGGGTTTTTGTTACTGACAGTGACACCCAAGACACCACTTTCCGGTATCAGCTGTTTCAGTCCCTCAACACCATTGAGATACAAACTCTTAATGCCCAAGGATGAGCCCCCCTGTCCATTCCATAGTAACCCAACCACCTGCTCAGCAGAAGGGATAGCATTGGGACCAGCAGCCCCAGCTGGAAGACCAGTTAAAGGAACCCCCAAAGCATTATAAATACCTGATACATAAGATAAAATGTGATTTTGAAGGGATGAGGAGAATTGAGCACCATCTCCAAGAGAGCCTTCTAGATCACCAACTATGGTAGGATAAGCAACCAATGGCGTAATCGTTCTAATTTGAGAGAAATCAGAACCAGTAAGATTGAAAACATCAAGCGACAGCTGAACCTTGTCCGAAAGGATTCCTTTCCATCCTACTTCAAAGTTTAACTCTTTTCTCAGCCTGGCCGGGTCACTCTCGCGAGGCTTCAAAGGATTTCCATCTCTGTCAATACCGATTCCATTGGTGATGTTGCCTGCAGCATTCAGCTGATTCAAGAGATCATCTTCCTCCATAAAAGTTGAAAAATCAGGAAGCAAAGAAGGGTTTATTCCAAGACTTTGAGCAAAAGTGGCAATGCCCGCCTCTACAGCATCCCATCCAGAAATGCCCCCAAGCGCAGCTACCGGCGCATTGAATTGTTGATGGAAAATTTTGGCGACAGTAGCATAACTAATGCCATATCCCTGCTGACTTGGAATCAGGGGAGTAAAAAACTGTACTTCAGGATTTTCCGGATTTTCAACCTTAATCTGGTTTCTGGCCCCGTAAAGCCAAATATCCAAATCAGGCGTTTGAACATAAGGAAAATCAACATACAGTACAATTGCACTAGGAGTGATGAACGTTTGACTAAAAGAACCCCTGATGGTGTGTTTACTGTTAGGCTTGAAAACCAATGCAGCATTAGGTGAAATACTCGTTTCACGATTGTAACCATAATGATCAAATCTTCCCGATAGTACTAAGTCTAACTTTGAACTTAAAGAAGTCTTGGTCTGTAAATATGCACCAGTAATGATTAAATCATCATTAGAATCATTCCTCCCAAAGGTAACAGGTGCTTTAAATTGACCAGAACGTCTTTCAGCCCCAAGTGTGTAGGATGTGTTGATGGAAGAAATATTGTTGTTGTACTGAATTTGAATTTCTGTTTGGGTTCGATCAATTAACGCTTCCTCACCAGTGAAATATAAAAACCCTTTATTATTGGGGTTGTTTACATTTGAGTTATAGACAAATTGGACAAATAGATTATCTGTTTTGGCTCGAGCTTGAATAAAAAAATCATTGGCATCTTGATAGGCAGGTCCCCTATCGGTCCAGAGATTGGTTTGGACATTGGTATATCCCCCAACCGTGGTAATCAATAAATCTTCACTTGGCCTGAAGTATAGTGACAAATCAGAACGAATAGAAGCATTTTTTTCGGAATAGGTCTTTGCAAAAGTAGCAGGCTGGCCAAATAGATCTAATAGATCTTCAGGTAAATCCCATTCGCCATTTTGCTGGTATCCTAAATTTATTTTGTAGCCAAAAGTGTTGCCAGGATTAGCTCCTGCATGTCTTAGCTGTGTCCTGAGGGTTGATAGATTTCCTCCACTAAGCTCAATTTCGGTCCCCGGATACTTGAAAGGATCCTTTGAAAGAAAATGAATCACGCCTGAGGAAACCCCAGGTCCATATAGAGAAGACACCGGGCCTCTGACCAATTCAACTCTTTCGAGGTCTAGAGAGTTTAAAGTAGTTGATCCCTGATCAAAGACATCCAACCCCGTTTGAATGATACCCCTATAGTCTAACATCACATAGGTATCAGAAGTAAGAACCCCCGAGGGACCCCTGAGATTGACATTCACTCTATTACCACTCTGACGCTGAATGTCTATGCCTGCTAAGCTTTCTAAGTACATCGATGGATTCAGTAGAGGTTTATTGGCAATTTCTCTGCTCGAAATAATAGAAACAGAATTTGGAGCATCCTGTATTTTTTCGGCCTTTCGTCCTGCAGATACGATGACTTCATCTAAAGATTGACCAAAAGTCAAAGAGATTAAAAGTTCCTGTGTAGGACTCAAGACTTCAACTTCACTCGAAGCATAACCAGATGCAGAAACCCCCAATGTAATCGGAAAATCTTCTGGCTCGGATATCTTAAAGTTACCATCAAAATCGGAAAGAGTAGCAGTTTGACCGTATGTCACTACGGCTGAAGGGATTGGAACTTGGTCTTGGTTGACCACTTTTCCAGAAATTTGGGCTTTTAGATAAAAACCGAATAAAAAGAATAGTAAAATGCTTAGTTTGAGTCGAGATCGAAACAAAACGACAGAGGTATTCATAGGAAAAATATTTGATAGTTAGTTCATGTTCGAAGTAGATGTGAATAAGATGTCTTAATTTATTTGTCAGAACAAATTAAATGTTCAATTTTGCCATCAAGAAAGCAAACCCAAAGGTACTTAAAAATTGAAAGTTATGTTTCTGAGAATAGATATTTTTTTCAAAGGGGTAATTTACTTCTTGTTAAAAAATTTGTGTAAACTCTTCAACATACTATATTTTAGACGAGTTCGGATTTACGGTCGAGAAAACATTCCCAAAAATGCGGGGATTATATATTGTGCTAACCATTCTAATGGGTTTTTAGATGCCTTATTGATAGGGACGTACACACCTAAAAAAGCATTTTCCCTAACCAGAAGTGATGTTTTCAATAATCGGTTTTCATGGATTATGGCTGCCATAGGAATGCTTCCGATTTATCGGATGCGGGATGGGTATGAGAAACTTAGAAAAAACCAAGATTTATTTGCACGTTGTAGGGAAATTCTCGCAGAAAAAAAATCATTGATCATGTTCCCAGAGGCAGGTCAAAATTTAAATAGATTTTTAAAACCCCTATCTAAAGGAAGCACAAGGTTGGCATACCAAACTCAAAAGCAGTATCCATCCAGTGAAATCTATTTACAACCCATAGGAATTAACTTTTCCCATTTGACTGCTCCGAGAGCTACATTACATTTAGTTTTTGGTCAACCAATTTCGGTTAAAAAATTTGCCACCGATAGCCAAAAGGACCCTGTAATTATCAACCAGCTAAAAGGGCTACTGACAAAAGGAATAAAAAAATGTCTTTGGCTACCCGAAAAAGAGAAGGGATATGAAAAAAAATGGAGATATATAGACAAGAAAATTGCCAAAAAGGATTTTAATGTATTAAAAGATCGGTTATCGAACAATCCTAGATCAAGTTCACAAAAGATTAAATCCATATTCATGAAACACCTATTCACTTTTCCAAATTTTATACCCCTTATGATTGTAAAAAAAATCTTAGGAATGTTTAAGGAGCAACTTTTTTATCATTCAATGAAATATGCCTTGGGCTTAGCCCTTTTCCCGATTTATTGGATCATCACCGGGGGTATACTTTGGATATTCACTGGAATTTGGGTGGCACTGATCTACTTTGTTCTTTGCGTAATTTCGCTATTTCTGAGACAATGTTTTTCGAGCTGACTTGAACAACACTTTAAAATCACTTGTTAGAAATACAAAAGGACAGAAAATTTAAAACTAAGGTTCCTCGAATCTGATTTACTTTTGTCGAATGTATGATTTAATCATTATCGGAGGAGGTCCAATTGGAATGACCTGTGGTATCGAAGCGACCAAAAATGGGTTGTCCTACTTGATAATTGAGAAAGGCTGTCTGGTCAATTCATTATACAATTACCCTCTGAATATGACATTCTTTTCTACCTCTGAACGATTGGAAATAGGAGATGTGCCATTTATTTCTCACAATACCAAACCAACCCGGTTTGAAGCTCTTGAATACTATCGTAGAGTAGCTCTAAACTGGAATCTGAATATTCTTTTGTATCAAGAGGTTAACCGAATCATTCCCAACAAAGGGGGAGGTTATAGCGTAGAAACAAGTGAGGATACTTATCTGGGACAGAATGTAGTTATTGCAACAGGATTTTATGACTATCCCTATCTATTGAATGTTCCGGGAGAAAATTTGCCTAAAGTGTTTCATTATTATAAAGAACCTCATCCCTTTTTCGGTATGGAGATTGCAGTGGTTGGATCAGCAAATTCAGCCGTCGATGTCGCCTTAGAAACCTATAGAAAAGGTGCGAAGAAAGTAACGATGATCATCCGGGAATCAGAAATCGGACAAAATGTTAAGTACTGGGTACGCCCTGATATCATAAATCGGATTGAATCACAAGAAATAATGGCATATTTCAATTCAAATGTCCTTGAGATTACTCCTAGCCATTTGATTTTCGAAACTCCTGATGGCATCCGAGAGATCCCCAATGATTTTTTGCTGGCTATGACAGGCTATAAACCAAATTATCAATTATTAGATTCGCTTGCTGTAAAGATTAATGAGGATCAATACAGGACACCAAGTTACAATCCCCAGACTATGGAATCCAATACTCCAGGCATCTATCTTGCCGGAGTTGTTTGTGGTGGTCTAAAGACCAACAAATGGTTTATTGAAAATTCAAGAGTCCATGCCAAATTGATTGTTGATGCGATTAAATCCAAAATGCCCGTCACCTTAACTCAACGATAGAGTAAGCTTACCAGTCACTTTAATTTCAGATGTTATGTCCTCCTTTGACCGAAAATTGTTAACTATGGAATTCCTTCTCGTCAGATTCGATCTAAAAAAGAACAGATGCAAAGGGACAGTTAAAGTAAAAAGTATATTTCGGTTACTTCAGCTAATACCGGTTTTGATGATTTTTATATGCTCAAATATAATTTTTGCGCAAACCGAGCAAACTAAAGACACCATTCGGATTGCCAATGAGGAAGTAGAATATGAAATCATCATCATTGAAGTCGGTTTTGATAGTTGGCTTTTGACAAATGCTAAACCCAGGTTCTTCTATTCAGAACAATACCTAGAAGCAAAAAATAGAATTTACGTTTCCAATTGGAACCAAAGAGTATTAAGCCAATATAATACAAATCTTTACACTTTTAGAATTGACTATGAATTTGGTGTTGATTATGGATATGAAGTAAACTATTTGCTCTATAATTACTTCCTTTTTTTTGAACAGAAATACGCTCAAAGATTAGGGATTTAACTCTGAAACCCTTTCTTCTAAATGGCTTTAGATTGGCATCATTTATAGCACTACTACGTTTTTTATTAGTGTCTTACAATTTGGAACTAGCTCATATAATAAAATTGGGGAGAGGTTTTTTGCGTTAGCGAATTGATGAAATCCAGGGTTTTATCTTTCTCAATAAATGATTAATCAATCGGTTAATTTATGGGGGATCATAAAACGAATTTCACTGGTTTTTGAATTTTAGATCATCAAGAGTCTTTATAAGCATACCCTCAACGGGTTCAGAATAGATTACTTCGGCACCCATAGAATCCGGTATTGGTTTTCTTTGTTTTATGCCGGTAATCAATTCGATAGCCTTGTCTAATAGTGGTTCACCCTCTTGGCCAAGGGAGCCAAGAGAATGCCAGTAGTTGCTGATTTCATCAATTTTATAATCAGGAGAAAATCCAGAAGTATAATCACTTTCTTCATTGGCGTTTGCTATCCGCAAGGTAATTAGTTGAATAGCATTTCTATGATTCGGATTTACATCTCCACTATTCTTAAGAAATGGCCATGAGTCTTGATTGAAAGAGTTCAAATCATAGAGAAGCAATGATCCTACATTCTTTCCAACAGTTTTTTCTCCAATTAAAACTACATTAAGATAAGGTCTTAGTGCATTTATGATGAGCTCACTTGCTGAGGCTGTCTGGGATCCAGTGAGCACATAGAGGGTATTCAAATTACTTAATTTGTTAATGGATACTCCGTTATTAAAGCTATTACCCAAAAATCGGTCAATAATGTTTTCTCGGCCTCCTTTACTGTTTAATAAAATTCTGTTCACCTTATCGCCCCATTCTTCGATTGCGAAAATGTCCGATGAGCCTCTTCCGGAAATCATGGTAGCCAGAGCCTGTGCTGTTGATATAAAGCCACCTCTATTATAGCGAAGATCTAAGACAAAATCTGTTATTTGTCCACTAAATTTTCCAAATTCTGTATTCAATGCCGTGGCATCACTAGTGAACTGTTCATAGGCTAAATAACCAATACTATGGCTTCCTTTGGTAATTATGGACTGGGCCATAATGGGATCTCTTTGAAAGTCTTGCTTATTTATATTGATTGTCTTCAACAAATCTGTTATGGATATAGTGTTATCCCCAGGGTTATACGTAACATCTACTAAGCTCAAGGCTAAGCTTGAACCATCAGCAATTCTGTAGTTTGATCTAGTCAATTCAATACCATTAACTCTATCAAATATATCGCCTCTTTTAAGCCCCGCTCTGCCAGCACTTGAACCGGCTGCAACATAAATAACTACGCCAAGACATTTGTTAGATCCCCTAAAACAAATGGGGACATAGTCCATCCCATGGTCATAAGATATAGCACGTTGGGTTTTTTCCAATTCTTCGTAATCATTTACATACCAACTATACTTGTCATTTGAATGTTTCATTTTACTGAAAAAAGATCTAGGATTGGGGTTGGCTTTAATCAGTTGTTTATAGGCAGATTCATTATTTCCTCTTGAGTCGGTCAATAATGATATATCATTTTGCCATAGATACCAGAAATTCATGGCTTTCCAAACAAAATCACTAAGCTCATACTCGGAAGAGTCTAAATCTATTTCGGGAACCGCAGGGGCATTAATCGTGAGTTGATATTCAATGTTGTAGGCCACATTATCATAGTTCACTGTCAGGATGACCGTGGCAGTTCCGGCCGATAGTGGAGTTATCTTACCGGTATTTTGGTCAATATCCAACACAGAAGAATTGCTTCTATTTTTCAGTTTCCAATAGGCCGATACCGATGAAACTACATCATTATCCTCATTAATAAATTGAAAATCTAAGTTGGGATTAGTCCCACCCACGGTCGCTTCATCATTTGATGGTTTCCGGATAATTCGAAGATCTCGAACTTTCAATCTACGGGAATCTTCATAATGATAGTCTTCATACTCCAAAACCACACTTACTTGATAAGTTCCAACTTGAGAGAGTGTAATATGCCCATCTGGTGCATTATTCGACCAGATTACTTTTGATGGAGTCAATCTACTGCCTCTATAACCATCGGTAAAACTATAATCAAATGACAATTCCTTCCCTACCAATAAACCCCGAGATGATCCGCCTTTTAAATTAACTATCGGCTGAATTATGGTTATTCCCTTCGGGGTAGATTCATAGTCTTGACCATCGAAAGAAGCTGTAGCGGTAATTTGAGTTGTTCCTGAACTTTGTGCCGTCAGTTCTCCATCATCATTGATTGTCGCAACATTAGTGTCTTCGGAATACCAATAAATGTCAACATTGCTAATTGCTTCACCATATTGGTCGGTTAGTGTTGCATATAGTGTTCTGGTCGGATTGTTGTTTTGTGGAACGATTATTACCTGATCAAAAGAATCAATTTCGAGTGCCACTGGTGTGGTCACTGTGGCCCGAGACGTTGCTGTATAGGTCCCCCCTTTGTAGGTATACTTAGCCGTAATCGATTTTTCGAAACCTGGACTATAGGGGTTAAATTTTTCTCCCCTGATACTAAAATAATTTGAACTCCATTCTGCCTTGGGACTTGAAGTATATCCATCTTCGTCTGTAAAATTCACCTCAAGGTCATGCCTATCTCCCACTTCTAACTCCGGAATAGTCTTAATGGTCAATGAAACAACTTCGATGGAGATTTTCTTCAAATATGGTTTTTCTTTATAAGTGGTTTTAATCTCTATAGTAGTTGTCCCTTCTACGATAGGTGTAATTACCTCTGCATCACTTATTCTTACTATTGTTTTATCATATCCACCATACGATATTTCTCGACTATCGGTTATGTCTTGGTTCCGCTCATCGGTAAATCTAAGATTCAAATCATGTGTATCTATGCCAAGTTGTAGAGGCGCGGAAGGGAAATCAAGATGAAATTGAGGCTCAACTTCTACCGTGATGGTTATTTCTTGACTTAGATTTTCAACGGCAATTGATATGGTCGAAGTTCCAATCGAACGAGCGGTTATTTCACCTGTTGACTCGTTCAGCTCAAGTATATCGGGATGGCTATTAGACCAAATTCCATCGGGTTTTGGATTGGCGGGTTCTCCTGTTTTATCATAATAAACATAATCAATAGTAATCGTCTGCCCCCGGATTAAGGTTTGGCTTATTTGATTTAGTTCAAGGACTGGATCGTATTCCTCTATGACTGATATGACATGTGTGTCTTCTGGACCGTCTTCTCCAATCTGGACCCTTATTGTAGCTTGCCCTTCTTTTAAAGCTTTTAGTTTTCCTTGTTCGTCAATCTCTAGAATCTGCTGATGATCACTTTTCCAGATAATTTCTTGGGGTGTGACTACTTGTCCATCTTGGTTGGTATATTGGACCTCTAATGGAGTGTTGTGTTGAACAAGGGTAGAAACTTCATCGGGCGGATTCGCAATAACCACCTTTGGGGGTTGTTGGATTTGAATGTTCCATTCGGTCTGAGCTACTGGAGAGTCATTTTGATAAGCCGTTAGTGTGATTTTTACTCGGTCGGCTTTTATGGGTTTCAGTATTCCGTTTTGGTTGATTTCCAAACTTTCAGTGTTGTCGCTTTCCCACTTAGCGGATTGAGGACTAATTTTTTCGCCATGCTGGTCGGTAAAGACATACTCTAATTTTAGATCTTGTTGTGTGGTATGTATCAAAGTAAGTGGGGATTGGTTGGGAAAAACGATTTCGATGGTTGGATCTTGGGTTAAGGTAACCTCCTGAGAAGATCTGATAAATTCCTTCCCATCATCGGTAATTTTTAAAGTAAGAATTACTCTTCCGGGTTTAATAGGTGTAATTTTCCCTTGGCAATCAATTTTCAGTATTTGAGGATCGCTACTTTCCCAACAAAATGAATCAGGAGACTCTTTTTTCCCTTTATTGTTTACAAATTCTATAGTCCCTAATTGAATATCATTTCCATTGATTCGAATACCTTCTTCAATGGGAGGCAATTTTATTTGAACTTCTTGGGTGACATCAATGCTGATTTCTTGAGAGTATTCTACTTCTCCTACTTCGAAACGCACCGAGATAGTGGCTATACCAGGTTTTAAGGGGGATAGTGCTCCAGTCTCAGATTCGACTTGGAGAATGTCTTGGTTTGAGCTTTCCCACTGAATTGATCCTTCATCTGGGAGATCTTCTTTTCCTTTTTCGTTGGTGAATATCACCTCAAGAGGTTGAATAGATTGATTTTCCACAACGACTTCTGAATTGGGATTGATGATGCGAATCTCGGGCTTTTGGACAATCTCTATTTGGATTGTTTGTTTATAGGACTTACCTTGATAAACCACGTCAAGTGTGGCTGTACCCACGCCTGGTTTTAAGGGAGAGATTACACCCGTTTGGTCAATTGTAAAAACAGGATTATCCTCTGGAGCAATAGACCATTTTGTGGATGAGGGTTCAAGTTTTGTATCGGTTTGGTCAGTGAATTCATAAGTCAGCCTGGTGGAAACTGGGGATCCGATTAAGGTTGGGGTATCTCCAGTATTAGGTTTTATCACCAAATTCACTTCAAGAGGTACAGTTACTATAAATTCAGTTTTGAGAATAGCACCACTAAGGGTCACAACAGATGCCGTAATGGTTGCTGTTCCAGGCTTTAATGGAGTTAGCTTTCCAGTACTTACACCAACAGAAACAACGTTGGGATCAGAACTAATCCATGAGATTTGTCTTTGGTTATTGACTTTCCCTGTCAGGTCCCGAAATTGAATTTTTAGAGTGGGAGATTCATCAATATTTGTTGAAATTTCAGTTTGTGATATGGGCTTTAAAATGGGTTCAAAGGTTGGTAACGAGCCCTTTTGACAAGCATAAACGAAAAACAGAAAAAGAGCGACATTTATGCTGAGCCTTTGAATTTTTTCTTTGCCAATCATCCAAATAAAAATGGGGGGGGGTAGTTTCATTTTTGTATAAGATCCTATAATAAACTTCCTGTAGAATACCCCGAATTACTTCATGATATTCTCTTGAGAGGGCAGATGTTGGTCTTTTTGGTATTTCGTTGAGTTTGGCTCCATGAGTTATAGGAAAACATTTTTCATCTGTTGCATCTAGACTAAATCAATTCAGAAGATGGGTTTTTGGTTCTATTGTATTTGTTCCCTAAAAGGCTTAGAGAAAACATAGGAGACACAAATAGATATTGAAGAGACCAAAAAACCATGGAATGAATCAATTAATACATCAACATACCAAACCATACTCTTTCGATTTATACCAATCTTTAATTGTCCACCCTACGACAAAGTTAAGCAGTTAATTCCTTTTTGGGCTTGTTTTTTTGTGATGATATGAGGATATATTAGACAATCTCATTATCTTTTCGAAAGAGATATGATAATTGTAATTCAAAACTGTGCAGATTCCAAATATGTTTTAAATTGAACACTATAGTCAAATCAGTCAATACCATATCTATTGTTGAAGTCAAACATTTTCTATTCTTCATGTTATTCTTATGACATACTTTGAAAATAGTATTCGTTGGTTATTGAGTATTGTCCTTGTTTATCCTTTAACCATAGTAAATTTATATACCTCCCATGATCATTTGCTTTTGGGGATAATTCTCACTACACCGAGACCTTCTATACCAACATAGTGATACCCGTCTAGGCCTTGTTTTACACTTCGTACACGACCGATGTCTTGGAGTTCTTTTTCGGTACGAATGACCTTTTCATTTTCAATAATCAATCGTTCCAGATAGCGAAATTTTAAAGATCCAACGAGCACATGGCCTTTCCAATTGGGGTATTTGTCGGAAGTTGAAATTTCCATCCCACTAGGAGCAATTGATGGTGTCCAGTGGTGAATGGGTTGTTCCATACCATCAAGCGAGGTTTTATGTGATATAATAGAACCATTGTAGTTTTTCCCGTAGGTAACTTTTGGCCAGCCATAGTTTTTTCCAGATTTGATGATATTAATTTCATCACCACCACGAGGTCCATGTTCATTAATCCAAATTTCCCCGGTTTCCGGATGAGTGACCATTCCTTGTGGGTTTCTATGACCGAAAGAATAAATAGCAGGATTTGCTTCATCATCTCCAACAAAAGGATTGTCTTTAGGGATAGTTCCATCAATATTCAATCGATAAATTTTTCCTCCATCACGGGAGAGGTCTTGTGGGTTGAGATCTCTTTGACCTCGGTCTCCTATACTAAAATAGAGGTGGTTGCTTTTATCGAAAACGATACGTGAACCAAAATGGGTACCTGAGGTGGAGTTTTCTTTACCCAAAAAAAGTTGATTAAGTTGATTTAATTGCCTGGCTTCAAGATCTAATTTAGCTGAATATAGGGCGGTGTTTCCGCCACTTTTGTTAGGAGATGAGTAGCTGATGGTGAAATAAATCAGTTGATTTTTTGAAAAATCTGGATGCAAAGCAACATCTAGCAGTCCCCCTTGACGGCGAAGATAGATTTCTGGGAGTCCACTAATTTGGTGTTTTTCATTTTCATTTATATAATATAGGGTGCCAGATTTTTCAGTTACTAGAAATTCATTTTCTGATATAAAATCCATCCCCCATGGAATTTTGATCCCATCCACCACCAGTTGGTGGGTGTATTCAATGTTTTGGTTGTTTTGCTGTTCTTGTGTTGTACTTTCTTGAACAATAGTTTGGTCCTCAGGGATTTGGGGTTCAGGAACAATAGTGGGGGGTTGCTCTTTGTTATTACAGAAAGGAATGACCAACATAACTGTCAAACCAATTAGGATTAAGTAGGATTTCATCGTTTCATTTTTCAGGTATAAAATTACACAATGAGAAAATGCTATATTGACGATCTAATCATTTTGATGTGCAACATGCCGAATCAAATTTTCTGATGATTTCAGCGATATTGACTTTTCTATATTTAGTTAGTGTTGTGGCACTTTTGCGTTTTATGTCTTAGGTTATTTGTACAGTTTCTACTGCACATAATGTGGCACTTTTGATTTCAGTATTTTAGTCCAACAAAGATTTTGGCAGCAGCAGAAAAAATAAAGGCTCTTTTACAAAGTTTTGGAGATCGAGACGACAGTCGTTTTTACTCTACAGCTATGAAGATTGCCGCTGCTGAGGCAAGAAAAGGACATATAAAACTTGCTGAAGAACTGAGGGGACTGATCGATAAAATCAAGTCCAAACGAAATATTGATTCAGTTTATAAAACGAGAACTCTTCCTATAAGTGAAGCCCAAAAGGATTTAAGAGATTTAATAGAAGTTTACCGTCCGCACTTCAAAACTAGGGATATGGTTTTGACTCGACATATAAGGGAGGCAATCAATCGTATTCTTTCTGAGCAAATAAAATTTGATCAGCTTTTACAGCACAATCTTGAACCCAGAAGAAAGCTAATGTTGGTTGGCCCTCCGGGGTGTGGAAAAACAATGACGGCAAAGGCAATAGCAGGGGATTTCTAAATCCCCTTGTTTATTATTCGTTTGGACGGGTTGATTAGCCGTTATATGGGTGAATCAATAGCAAAGCTCAAACTGATATTTGATTCTATGTATCAACATAGAGCTGTTTATTTATTTGATGAGTTTGATTCTATTGGATCTCATCGAAGTTATGGAAACGATGTTGGGGAAATCAAAAGAGTCTTGAACAGTTTCTTGATGAATATTGAAAAAGACGAATCGAACAGCTTGTTGATTGCTGCAACCAATATTCCTGAATCATTGGATAAGGCATTATTTAGAAGATTTGATGATATTATCCAATATCCATTACCGAGCAATAAAGAAATTGCAGAACTAATAAAAGTTCATCTCAAAGGATATCTGCTCACAAAAGGGAAGCCCGTTAATTCTTTAGCAAAAGAAGCAGTAGGATTGAGTTTTGCTGATGTTTCAAATGCCTGTAAGGATGCTATTAAGGAGATGATTTTAAAAGATGCGGACAAAGTATCTTCTGCTAGTCTCCTCAAATTTTTTCAGAGCAGAAAGACCCAATATAATAAAAGCATAGAAACTTAGAATACATAATCCTTTCTGGGTATTTATCTACTGATTCATACACAATTCCATATAGGTTAGAGACCGAGAACATCCTAATAGATACAAATACTGATGGTAAAACATGAAGAGGTAAAACAGCATCAGTACCAAGATTATTGAGAATTTTTTGTATTTGATGTTCAAATCATTTTGGATTTATTTCAAATAATATGCTACAATGTATTCCCTGTTTAATTGTTTCATTTTGAGTAATATTCAATCTGACTCGCATTCTTCTTTATAATCTTGTGTATCGTTATTTCATTGTCCCCCATAGTCATTGCCAATGATGTTGAGAATCCCTATTATGTCTTCATATGACTTAGCCTTGGTTAATTCAATTCTTCTGGGTTTGATATTTGGAATTCCCTTGAGATAATTACCATAATGCCTTCGGGTTTCCAAAACCCCAAGAACTGCCCCTTTCCATTCTATGGCCATTTGTAAATGACACTTTATAGTTTCTAGACGTTCCTTGATATCTGGTGGTGATAGGTATTCACCCGTAGATAAAAAATGCTTGATCTGGTTAAAAAACCAAGGATTCCCAATGCAACCGCGACCAATCATAGCTCCATCTAAGCCAAAATCATCGCGCATTGATTTAGCTTTTTGAGGAGAATTTATATCCCCATTGCCAAAAACGGGTATATGCATCCGTGGATTTTCTTTTACTTGTGCAATAGGCTTCCAATTAGCTTCTCCTTTATACATCTGGGCTCTTGTTCTTCCATGAATTGCTATAGCCTGAATCCCCACATCTTGTAGCCGTTCAGCAACTTCGATGATTTTTATGCTTTGATCATCCCACCCCAAGCGAGTCTTTACGGTAATGGGTAGCTTGGACCTTTTGACCATTTCCTTGGTCAAACTGACCATCTTCGGAATATCTTTCAGTATTGCAGCGCCAGCTCCTTTGCAAACCACTTTTTTTACCGGACAGCCGTAATTGATGTCAATAAAGTCAGGTTGGGTCTTTTCGACGATTTCTACAGATTGAACCATCGCATCAAGATGGGCACCGAATATTTGAATGCCCACAGGACGCTCTTTTTCGTAAATATCCAATTTCTGGACACTTTTTGATGCGTTTCGTATCAATCCTTCACTTGATATAAATTCTGTATATACCACATCAGCCCCATTTTTTTTGCATAACCACCGAAATGGAGGATCACTGACATCTTCCATCGGCGCCAACAAAAGGGGAAAGCTTCCCAATTCTATTTCTTTGATATTAACCATTATTATTGGCTTCAAAATTAAGGTTTGAATTGATTCTGGACATTTGCATGACCAATAATTCGTTCTCACAGAAATTATAGAACGCTGGCAGCTCGTTAAAGTATCTTTGCAGAAAAACAAGCCTTATCAATGGACCATATTAGGAACTTTTGTATCGTGGCTCATATTGATCATGGAAAAAGCACTCTAGCTGATTGCTTGTTGGATTATACTGGGACAATAAATCAACGACAAAAACGCGAACAATTGCTAGATAATATGGATCTAGAAAGAGAGCGAGGTATTACCATAAAATCACACGCCATTCAAATGGAATACCAAAATGATCATCAAAAATTTATCCTTAATCTAATTGATACACCGGGACATGTTGATTTTTCCTATGAAGTCTCACGGTCCATAGCGGCCTGTGAAGGGGCGCTATTGGTGGTAGATGCCTCACAAAGTATCCAGGCCCAAACTATTTCAAACCTCTATTTAGCTCTTGAAAATGACTTGGAGATAATACCGATAATCAATAAAGTCGATTTACCTTCAGCAAATGTGGAAAAAGTCACCGATGATATCGTTTCATTATTAGGATGTAACCAAAATGACATCATAAGGGCTTCGGCAAAAACTGGAGATGGAGTAGAACATATCATAGATGCCATCATTGATCGAATACCCCCTCCTAAAGGGGATTCAAACGCTCCATTACAAGCATTGATTTTTGATTCTGTATTTAATTCATACCGTGGTGTAGAAACGTATTTTCGAATTATCAATGGAAAAATTTCAAAAGGGGATCAGATTAAATTCCTATCTAATGGAAAAACCTACCGCGCAGAGGAAATTGGCATACTAAAACTTGAAAAATATCCCCGAGATACACTAGAAGCCGGGAGTGTGGGCTATTTGATTACGGGAGTCAAACAAGCAAAAGAAGTTAAAGTGGGAGATACTATAACCCATCTAGAAAATCCAACATCAGAAATTATTGAAGGTTTTGAAGATGTAAAACCCATGGTATTTGCAGGTCTTTATCCCGTTAATACAGAAGAATTTGAAGAACTGAGAAACAGTATGGAAAAATTGCAGCTCAATGACGCATCCCTTCAGTTTATCCCTGAGAGTTCAAATGCTCTAGGATTTGGGTTTAGGTGCGGTTTTTTAGGTATGCTCCATCTTGAAATTATTCAGCAGCGGTTAGAAAGAGAATTTGATATGCCGGTCATAACTACAGTACCCAATGTATCCTACCATGCTTATACTAGGAAACAACCCAATATTCCTATAATAATAAATAATCCATCGGATTTGCTAGATTCTTCAGTTATAGATCGTATTGAAGAACCTTATATCAGTGCAAGCATAATAACTAAAAGTGAATATGTTGGCAGCATCATGAAATTATGTATTGACAAGCGGGGTGTGATTCAAAACCAAAACTATCTAACTCCCCAGCGAGTCGAACTTCACTTTGAACTCCCACTAGCAGAAATTGTTTTTGATTTTTATGACAAGCTGAAAACAATTTCAAGGGGATATGCTTCATTTGATTACCATCCCATTGGCATGAGAGAAAGTAAGCTAGTGAAAGTTGATGTCTTGCTCAATGGAAACCAGGTTGATGCCCTTTCGGCATTGGTGCATCGATCTAATGCATATAGAATTGGAAAAAGAATTTGTGAGAGATTACAAAAGTTAATACCCAGACAACAATTTGATATTCCTATTCAAGCAGCCATAGGTGGTAAAATCATTGCACGAGAGAATGTTAAGGCAGTTCGTAAAGATGTTACTGCTAAATGCTATGGAGGAGATATAACCAGAAAAAGAAAACTTTTAGAAAAACAAAAAGCTGGAAAAAAAAGAATGCGCCAAATCGGAAATGTGGAGATTCCCCAAAAAGCCTTTATGTCCATTTTGAAGATAAATGATTAATCTCAACTTCAACTTCTTGCCAACCTTTAGGTCATTGCATTGAAATTGAATAAACGATAAACATACACTCATATTTGTCTATTTGTTTTCCATGAAAATTTTTTGAATGACCATCTATTTATAGCACTATCTAAACTTTGTGTAAATATTTATGTTACCATATTTTTCCTCGTCAGTACCATACCCAATGGAATTGATTCCTCTACATACAATTTGTATCTATTGATGACTTCTGGGATTTCAACCTGAGAGTGGCCTTGTTGTCGCATAGCCTCAATTGACTAACGAAGTTAGGGGTAAGCCAGCATTTAATTTTTGTTCCGTTGTGACCAGGTGGGAACTGTATAGCTTGCAAACTCAACCGTGTACCCTACTTGTTTGGTTAAACGGCTCATATTCTGTTTTTATCTTGAGGACACTATATTCGTTTTCCTATTCAGAAAAGAGGGTAAATTTCCCCTTTTTTCTGACAAAATAAAAGTTGCACTTGTTTGTTGAGAATATGGGATAAAAAATCGAATAGGACTAAAGTTGAAACGAGAATTTTATGGAGATTCGTTTTCTTCAAGCGGAAAAACTTCAACAATCATATCTACTTCAACAGCGATATTGAAAGGAAGCGATCCCATTCCAACCGAAGTTCGTACATGCCTACCACGTTCACCGAAAATCTCACCCATCAAATCAGAAATTCCGTTGGTCACAAATGAATGTTGGGTAAAATCGCTCGAAGCATTAACCATACCCTGAATTCGTGCAATTCGTTTGACCCGATTCAGACTCCCCAAGGCTGCTTTTATTTTGGATAGTTGTCCCAGCCCGGCAATCCGCGCAGCCTCATAGCCTTGTTCAACAGTTAAGTCCCGCCCCAATTTACCTGTGATATATTTACCATCAGGTAAAAGAGGTCCGCCACCGGATAAAAAAAGTAGATTGCCAACTTGTACTGTGCTTACATAATTCGCTACGGGTTGTGGAGGCTCAGGGAGCTCAATCCCCAATTCAACGATCCTGGCCTCAGGATTATAATCGGTCTGGGCAATAACAGCGGTCCCACCTAAAAAGAACATAACCAGAATTTTGTAAATCGGTTTCATATAGAATAAGTATTTAGTAATTCTTTGATACGGTAAGCTACGATTCGCTCCTGACCAGGAACCATCATCCAAGAAGTAATGCCCAAATAATCGTCATTACCGACAGTTTCGATGGAAGGATGCCCTTTTTTTAATTCTTGGCGAAAGTGATTAGGTGAAATGTTAACTTTTGACTGGTCCCATGATATTTTTAAACTCGGTACATGATTGGCATGTGGTGGTACATGGTACTGAGTGGAAACTCCCAATACAGAATCGGCACTTTTTTTAATCAATTCTATTTGCTGTTCCCATAAATCCCATTGCCGCTGGTGATCAGTTTGAAGATACTCCTCTAAGGCAACCAACATACCCAAAATTTCTTCTTTGTTGACTTTCATCCCCCTCCCAATAGTTTGGCCACGAGGTGGAGTATGAAGACGGGCAGCATCAATATATTTCTTTTTTCCAAACAATAAACCGGCGCTCTGTGGCCCTCGCAGTCCTTTTCCGCCAGAAAAAGTAATCAAATCAAAGCCCATCTTTTGAAATCGAAAGAGGTTTTCAACCGGAGGAACATCTGCAGCACAGTCATTAAGAGTAGGAATCTGATGCTTTTTGCCCAAATCAACCCACTGCTGCCATTTTATTTGACCCAAATGAGTGTTTGCATTCAAAAACCATAAAAGAGCTGTTTTTCGGGAAATGGCACGCTCAAGCTGATCAGCAGTTTCTATCACCACAATTTCAGCCCCAACATTGGTCAGAGCCTGTTTGTATCCAATATCATGGCTTTTTTGAATAATCACCTGGTTTGGCATTCCATCGGTATTGGGTAATTGAACGACTTTTTTTTGATCCATTCCAGTCATTAATCCAGCCATGGCGATGGACATAGCACCAAAACAACCAGATGTGACTGTAGCATATTCACAATCCAATAGTTCTGCTATCCGCTCTCCTACTTTGTCTTGTAATTCGTCCAAATCAACATATTGAGTACTGCCATAACTGATGGCGTCAACAACTTTTTTGGGCATCAAAGAGCCTGTCATTGAAGTGTAAGTTCCCGCAGCATTAATAAATGTCCTCACACCCAACTCCTTAAAAAAATCACGCCGGACTGCTTGAAAATTCAAGGGTGCATTTGATGATCTTAATAACTGATTGTTGCCTAACCCAACCAAAGGAAGCCAACCCATTAGTTTCAATAAATTTCTTCTCCCTATCATATCTTCTAATTCAATCAACTGCAGCAATGCAATCCATCTCGACTAAAGAGTTTCCAGGAACACCACCATAAGTAGCTACCGTAGTTCTTACCGGAGGATTACTACCAAAACGTCCCCTATATACTTCATTCATGTCATGATAATCAGCAAGGTCAGCTAAATAGACATTTACTTTAAGAACTTGTTCCATAGAGGAGCCATGTTTTATAAGTTCTTTTTCAATCTCCTTAAGAACATGATCGGTGTGCGATTTGATATCTCCTTCAAAATGAGCTCCTTTCCCAGCCACATAAAGAGTGTTGCCATGGCGGACAGAACCGGAAAATAAAGGAATATCTTGATCTGAAGTCACATTTGAAGCAGTCTTGGATATCTCTTTCATATTTGGGGCCTTTATAAGGGAAACACCCAGCAGACCAGCTAAACCAAAGGCTATTTTTTGGATCGAAGACCTTCTGGATTTATGGAATTTTCTCATTTGTATAATTTTTTATTCATTGTTTATTACCACATTCTTTTTTCTAGTAGTTTGTTGATCTGTTCTTGGGTTAAATCTAGTGATTCACCATTTTCTTTAAGCCAGTTGGAAAAATCAGTTTCAATTTCTGAGGTCCATCTATTGTCTATTTGTCCAGGCGTATAAATTCCTTGCTTTAATCGGGTAATTCCAAAGAGGTCCCTCAGTCTGACAATCTCTGAGGTTGTAACCACCACTTCGGCTAAATGAGCTGGAATAAAAATAACCCCCTCCCTTTTAGCTAACACTACATCTCCAGGCAAAACAGTGGCACTTCCAATCCGTATGGGATAGTTTATACTCAAAAGCATGACTTGATCCAAATACGAAGGATGCCATCCACGCACAAAAGCATTGAATCCTTCTATCCCAGACAATCCTTCCATATCTCTGCTTGAAGCATCGAATACGACACCGGTCTTACTCTTGGCATATATCGAATTACCTAGATTATCTCCTATGAGTGTGCCGTCTACAATTTTCCCAAACCCATCAGCTACGTAAACATCATGCATTTCTAGCCTGTCAATTGGCCAAGAATTTGGATTCCCTATTTCCCCTTGTTCTTCCCCTTGTTTTAGTATTACTTCTGATAAGTCAGGCCGCTGAGGCATATATTGAACCGTTAAAGCCCTACCTACGAATGGCAAATCTTCCTTAAGGGGTTCCCAACCTCCCTCAAACTGGTTATGGTATCCATGATTTCTAAGTACACCCCAGGCCTCTTCTATGGTTACGGATTTCATTCTCAACAGAATATCCTGAGGGACTTTAGGCCTTCCATCTTCAAACCGCTCACCATCCCAATGGGGAGTGAGTTCCAACAGCTGTTCTTTACTCAGATTTTGGGACTCTATAAAGGTAAAAGCCGATACCATAAGCATAAGTATGCTTGTATATGTCATCTTAATGAGGTGACTCATGATTTTTATTTGTTTGTTTTTCTCTCCACCAACTTGCTAAAGCAGAACCAGAAATATTCATCCATGGCCCAAAAATTGCAGGTGCAAGACCTACTGTTGCAACTTTACCCATTTCAAGGGCAATACCTGAGGCCAACCCGCCATTTTGCATACCCACTTCAAAGGCGATGGTACGACAGTCTCTTTCTGGCATGCGAAAGATACGACAACCCCAATAACCAAAAAAGTACCCAAGCAAATTATGAAATACAGCTGCAATGATCAAAAGAAACCCAAGAGTGATCAGATTATCCCTTCCTGAGGCAGTGATAACGGTAATCACTACAGCGATTCCTCCCATTGAAACAATCGGCATAGCCTTTTCAAACCAACTGATTCTTCCATGAAAAAAGTGATTGAATACCAATCCCAAAATAATAGGTAAAATGACAATCTTTATTATGCTGATCATCATGGACCAGAAGTCTATGGGAATAAATTCACCTGCCAAATGCTCCATCAATAAAGGAGTCATCAATGGAGCCAATAGGGTAGCAACAGCCGTTAGTGTAACGGATAGAGCTACATTGGCCTTAGCCAAATAAGCCATTACATTTGAGGCCAACCCACTAGGAGAAGATCCAATTAAAACAATCCCTGCAGCAATCTCTGGCGGAAACTCCCCAATAATTGCCAAACCAAGTCCTACAAAAGGCATAATGGTAAACTGACAAATCACACCTACCAATACTCCCTTGGGCATTTTCAGAACGCCATAAAAATCTCTGATACTCATTGATGTTCCCATACCGAACATAATCAGTTGTAGAAGCGGCACAATCAATAAACTCATTTCAAACCCACCAATAGAAACAAAAGGTTGGGGCCAATAAAGGGAAATCAAAACAGCTGAGAAAACAAAAAGGGCAAAAGAAAAGCCTTTGGTCTTCACGCTAGCATTCACCCCAATGGCCAACAGAATAAGGGTGATAAATCCCACTATGCCGATTTCGATATCAATAGTATAGTCCAATACCACATAGGTGATTATCGTTAATACACATATGCCAATAAACCATAGGCTTATTTTTAGCCTTAGCAGACTTACTTTTAATCCTAGCAAAAGAAATATCGTTAATAGCAAAGCCAATATTATGATATTAACTCCCCAACTAATCATTAAATCCAATCCACACAAAATAATCCCAAGAAACCCTAGGGCTAAAAAAGTTCGATATAGATCATTCATTTTGTGCCCATAGTTTACCGCTTAGTCCGTTTAGATCGTAGACAACTTTTCCATCTTTTATGGTCATTTGACAAGACAGCTTTTTATTCCCTTTAATTTTTTTGTTTTTCGTATCTAAAAATCCGAAATTTCCTTTCTCCATTTTTAAAAGGGTTATATCAGCTATCCCACCTGCCGAAATATGCCCTAATTCGGTTCGTCCAATAACCTGTGCAGGCTTCCAAGTACTAGCTTCAATCACTTGATGAAGAGACATATTCATATTCAAAAATTTAGACATGACATTGACCATGTCTTTCATGGCAGCATTCATTGACCCTGTATGTAAATCTGTACTTATGGTATCGGGATATAGTCCTTGATTAATTGAGGGGATACCCTGGTCGAAAATAAAACTAGCCCCGCCATGGCCAACATCGAAAATGAGACCATTCTTTTGGGCTTTTAGTGCCGACTCTAAGACTTTTCCATTTGAATCAACCACGGCCATTCTACCTGGAACATTAGCATAAACATGAGTATAGATGTCGCCTGGTCTTAATTTTTCAATAAATAAAGTATCTAAGGGCAATTCAGGTTGACTACCTCCAAAATCAACCATGACCGGTATTTCTGCTAGCTGACCTGCTCGTACTGTTTTTTCGGTAGGCCTCCAATCGTACCCATTATAATGGGCCAATTTCACTCCAATTATGTCGGAAGAGAATTTTTTAGCCACCATGGCCGTTAATTTCGGGTCCATATCATTGAGATCTTGTTCAAAGGCACCTCCAGACATACCCTGACCAACAATATTTAGAAATGCCAGAACCCGTGTCTTGGAACGATCAATAGTTTGATTTTTAAAGGTTTCGAAGTTTTTCCACCCAGCACCACCGGCATCTACAACCGTGGTAACTCCACTTTCGAACGTAAATCCGTCTGGAGAAACAGAACTATAGCTATTTGCTAAATACCTATCGGGAGTTGTACCATGAAATACATGAACATGAATATCAATTAGTCCAGGAATGATAATCAACCCTTGGGCATCTATAATAGTCTCTGCATCTTCTGAGGATAAGTCAGCGTCAATTTTGGTTACAATACCATCGGTAATACCTATATCCATTTTTTGATCGACTTTGGTTTTCGGGTCGATTAGGTGACCGTTCAAAATCAGTAAATCATGGGTTTGTCCCATCATATATACTGGTAGAAGAACAATGATTTGAAAGAGAAAAGAAAAAAGAGGTCTTGAGAACATTTAAAGGTCTGAATTTAAGGATTTTCTTATTGTATTTACTTCACTTGATGTGATTATTGAGGCTTTATTTCCAAAATTGGTTCTGATATAAGTCAATATTTCTGCCACATCTTGATCACTCAAAAATTGATTTCCCGGCATAATCCCATCAAAGGTTTCGCCATTTACTTCTATGGGGCCATCTATACCTTGTAGGACAATTTGAACCAATCTTTTTTTATCACCGGTTACCCAATGGGTATCAACCAAAGTCGGAAACCGATTTCCATCTCCTTTGCCATTAGTTTGGTGGCAGGCAGCACAATATAAATCAAATTTTTGTTTTCCTGCTAGCACTAATCCCTCTTGAAGTATATCGTCTTGTAAATCAGGAGTTTTGATATGTGCTAATTCCTTGTGTTTTTCCATCTCTTCTCTGTTCTTGTCCGAAAATGATTTTGGGTTTCCTACATACTCAATTTGCCATATTCTTCCCTTGTTGGAATCCCCAATATACATTTTTCCATCTGGTGAAAAGGCAATTCCCATAGGTCTATACTGGGCATCGCTTGTATTAACTATGGGAGAAATTCCTGCAAATCCATCGGCAAAAATGTCCCAGTCTCCTGTAGGTTTTCCATCAGAAAATGGAATGAACCCTACAAAATATCCACTTTGGGAATATGGAGCACGATTGGTCGAACCATGAAATGCTACAAATGCTCCTTTGTGGTAGTATTGTGGGAATCCCTTGTACTGGTAAAACACCAAATCATTGGGAGCCCAATGACCGGGAAACCCAATTTCAGGATGCTTATACCCTTGACATCTCCCCACTACTATTCCGTCTCCACCATATTCTGGTGCCAGAACCTTTTTGTTTTGAAGTTGATTATAGTAACAATAGGGCCATCCAAAATCATCGCCATGGACAATTTCTACAAATTCTTCTGAGGGCAGTAGAGCACTTTCCCAGGAGTTATACTTGTCGGGCCATAGTCGTTTTAGATCATCTCTTCCATGCATTACAGCGTAGAGCTTTTTATTGAAGGGATTCCAATCAAGCGCGACAATACTGCGAAGACCAGTAGCAAACAAATCTCCGTCTTGCTGTGTTTGGTTCAACCGATCTGCTTTGAATCTCCAAATGCCGCCATGATCTTTCAATTCTCCGCATGGATCAACACCGGGCTTTAAGGGTGTGCGTTTCGGATTTTGGCAATTATTCGATGGAGCTCCAAAGGGAACATAAAGATAGCCCTGATCATCAAACGCTATGGGTTTGGCAATATGTTCATGTGACTTATGTGGGTGGTTATCTTTTATTACTGTTTCAATCATTCCCACAGGCTTGAGGGTTATAGAATCCAGTTTTTGTCTATAGATCGTCAGTTGGGAACTGAAATACAAATACCCATCAAATATTCGAGCAGCAGTAGAATAATTACCTTTTTGTTGTTCTTTGTGATTGGCGATAATCTCTATAGAGTCAGCTTTTCCATTTTTATCATGATCAATCAATTGTACTACAGAACCTTGTGGGTTCGGTTTTTTTAATTTGGCATATACAATACCATTTTCACTTACTGCTATGTGCCTAATCCCACCTATGAGACTGTCCACATAAACTCTTGAAGTGAAGCCATCGGGCAAGGACAATTCTGACTTCTTCTCGACAAGTGAGCAGTGGGATAATAAAAACAGTAGTAGAATCCACAGAAAAAGAACCTGGGGTTTAATCAAATTTAAGGATGCCAAAATAATTGGGTTGGTGAAAAGAAGGGCTTTTTGTTGAAACCTTGTTCCATGAGAGAAAGTGGGGTTCTATTGTTTGATCTCCACATTTATAAAAATTACCACTAGCCTTTAACTGATCAAACTGTAGATTTGGGTGGTAGTGAAAAACCTCTTTTTTTATCAATACAGATAATGACCACATGGTGTTCTGAGCTTTGATTTCTAGGGGTTTACTGCCAAGTGATCCTTGTGCAGAGATATATTGATGAATTAATGTTGGATCGATAAATTCACGATTTTTCAATCCAGACCCATAGGCTAGATGAACAGTCCCAATTGGGTTGAATTCAAAGTTGTAGTAGTTGGGATCATTACCAAAGGAAACAAAAAATTCGACACAACTATCGTGGTGCGTTCTTGAATTTGTTTGGGTTTTTTTGGCCAATACATGTTGTTCACGGGCTTGAAAAACCAACAAGAGATAGTCGTTAGTATAAGCAAGTTGGAATTCCACATCTGGTTTATAAGGAAATTCTTTCCAATTGATTAGATCGATCTTAGTCGGTTGGGTATATTGGTTGACTATTCTGGTAATAGTTTCATGATTTGGATTTTCTAAGAGAGGAACTTTGGGTATAGATAAGACCTTATTTTCTTGTCCAGAAATTGCCATTGAACCGAGTAAAACAGTTAATAGTGGTAGAGTTATTGAAGAAGATGTTCGTGAGTTTGACAAGGTAATAATTCTTGGATTATTTCCAAAGATATAAAACAAAAAAGAATATTGCTAGTAGGGAGATTTTTGTTTGGATAGTCCAGTTTTCATGATGGTAGAATTATAAAATTGCTTGTCTAACCGACTTATACGATAGCGACCATTACATTACTCAAGAAGTCCATATATATCCTATGGCTAAACAAATTAGGCACTAAACTTTCTTATGAGTAACTTTAATGTCTAAAGTTTTATACAAAAAACCAAAGAAAAGAAACTGCAGTGTATTAGTTTAAAAATCAAGACAGCACCCTGAAATTCAAAGCTTGCATGAATTCTGTTTGGATAGATTTTTGGATATTCTCATAATTCCCCATAAAGAAAACTAAATTTAAATGCAGCCAATTATCTTTACTTTATTCTAAAAGTTCATCAAAACACACTAAAAATGATTATCAAAACCTATTTTATGAAGCAAGGAATTTTTTTGATTTTATTCTCTCTTTTTCTTGGCTCAATTCACTCTCAAAATCCCCAATTATATCAAGCCTCAGACTTTATTTTTGTAGGAGACTTTAGTCAGGGACTTGAGGGTCCGGCTGTTGACCACCTGGGAAATCTTTATTTTGTCAATCCCATTAGAAATGGGACAATTGGAAAAATTGATACTGAGGGAAACTTTTCTGTGTTGATTGATTCATTGCCAGACAATAGTGTGGGTAATGGTATTCGGATATCTGCTGATGGAAAATTATATGTGGCAGATTACACCAATCATAATGTGCTAAAGGTTGACCCTACTACCGGAACAGTTTCTGTTCATGCTTACCAGCCAAAGGCAAATCAACCTAATGATTTGGCTATTTGTTGTGGTGGTAGGTTGTATGCCTCTGATCCAAACTGGTCTGATAATACAGGAAATATTTGGATGGTCGAAAAGGGTCAATTCATCAAGTTACAAGAAAATATGGGAACTACAAATGGTATTGAAATCAGCCCAGATTTCCAGACTCTATATGTCAATGAAAGTATTCAGCTGAAGGTTTGGGCATTTGATATACTACCCAATGGTCATTTAGTCAACAAGAGATTACACATTGAATTTGAGGATTATGGACTTGATGGAATGCGTATTGACACTAAAGGGAACTTATACATCACCAGATATGGAAAAGGTTCTATTGTCAAAGTTTCTCCTGAGGGTGAAATCATAAGGGAAATTTTTCTCAAAGGCAAACGGGTGTCTAATTTGGCATTTGGCGGAAAAGACGGCAAGACTGTTTTTGTTACCACTCAAGACCGCGGCTGGATTGAAACTTTTCAGACAGAGTACTCAGGAAGATCTTTTCTTGAAACCAAAAAAAACGCAGAGATTAACTCTCAATTGAAACATCAAGGCCTCTGATTCCAGTGTTAGTATAATTGGGGGTCACATCCTATTGCAACCACGGATTTGGAGGTGTACTGACTTCGTCGGTTAGTAATCCTAACTAATTGATTATGATTTTATTAAAAATCACACGGTACGCTACAAAAAGGTGCTTTTCAGAAATACAATCATTGGATACAGATGTAGAATCTAATCTGCATTGTAAACTATTTTGCTCAGTTCCCTGGTTATGGTTTGAAGCTTCGACCCTAAGGCATGATATATCCTTGTCTGTATCTCATTGACTGATGAAGGAAACGAAAATTCATTTTTGCTGTCCGTATCCTCTGTAATGGATACCTGAACATCTCGAATCTCCCTGAGTACCCTTCCTTTACTGATCGGTTTGTGATTGTATTTTAAGGATGATAAAAGTAATGGGCAATTTGAGCCAGTGCAAAGTCTACTTAGCAACCACAAAAATGAGCATGTATTCTCCTGGGCTTCCAATGAAAAGTTGGGCGCGTTCCCAAATCCACAATATCCCAAGGACTGTGTAAATAGAAATCAGGTGAGCCTTTGAGATCCACCTGATTTTTTGTATTTTTCTAACGTGTCTGCAAATGAAACTGTTGAAAAAACATTTACGATCAAATTTAGACAAATTATTAAAGACAGCAGCATCTTATCCAATGTGAAATCATTCTTCCATATTTAACTAGTAACAAAACAACAAATATTTTATTACCTGCTCATGTATGTAGATCGTATACCAAACCGTAAATCTAAGCCCACCTGGCTCATCCGCGAGTCCAAATGGGACAACGGTAAAGTCATCAAAACCACTATCGCTAATATCACCAAGCTTCCTCTGCCGGTTATTCTACAAATCAAAGAACTCTTCAAAGGAGGAATCGTGGTCAAGTCCATTGAAGATGCCTTCACGCTGATCAGCAGTAAACCCCACGGTCATGTGGCTATCGTATTGCATATGATCAAGAAACTAGGCATCCCCAAGTTGCTTGCACATAGAGATTCTCGTAACCGCCGGTTAGTGCTTGGCATGATCGCTGCGCGTGTGTTGCATCCTTCCAGCAAATTAGCTACCAGCACGCTGTTGGATCGATGTTCGGCATCCTCCACCCTCAATGAGGAACTGGAACTCAAAGGAGTCGATTCGGATGATCTGTATGAAGCCATGGACTGGCTCATTGAGCGAAAAACCGACATGGAGTATCGCCTAGCCAAACGGCATCTAACCGAAGGAGGGATGGTACTTTACGATTTGACCAGTAGTTATGTGGAAGGTAAGCAGAATGAATTAGCTGCTTTTGGGTATAATAGAGACCGCAAGAGAGGGAAGAAGCAGATAGTCATCGGTCTAATGACTGATCAGGAGGGTTGTCCTGTTTCTGTGCAGATCTACAAAGGGAATACTTCGGATCCCAGGACGCTATCAGACCAGGTCACCAAGTTGCGAGAGACCTTTGGTCTGCAGCATGTGATTATGGTCGGGGATCGTGGGATATTGACCCATAAGGGGATACAACAAGAGTTGGTTCCTGTGGGTATGGATTGGATTTCGGCTTTGCGTAAGGAGACCATCGCAAGTGTGGTCAAGCAGACCAAAACGGTGGATC
>MPMN01000015.1 GCA_002238525.1 Flavobacteriaceae bacterium bin25 | reverse complement strand
TTAAACGGCATCTAAGAGTAATATTTGTTCTAACAGACATTAATAACCCAGTTTTTCTTTTTAAAACCTATTACAAAAATAGTCAAAATAAACGACTTTTTTATTCCTAGTTCAAAATACAAAACACGCCGTAGAACGTTTTTGCTTCATTTCCGCCCATTCCACAACAAAGTGATTAGAGCCTTTAGAATTAATGAAAACTTTGATCCAACTTTGCTAAAGGCTCTTTCAATTCATTCTGCAAAATACCCAACTGATTTCACTGTCCCAATAAATGAAAGAATTAATCAAATGGGATTTGGAATTCCAACTGCAGCAGATGAAATAATCTTTAATGATTCACATGAAATAACTTTAATTCTACAAGAGAATCTCGAAAAGGGTGAATTCATTGAAATACTAGAATTTCCATTTCCAGAGAGTCTTGTTGACGATAATGATTTATTTTATGGAGAAATAGAAATCACACTGATTTCTCAGCCTATTCTTATAAAGAAGCAGGGAGCAGAATATTGTCAGTCGAATCTAGATGTAAAATTTGGTACTTATGAAAAGACAAAAACTCGAGATACTAACAAACCAAATATTTCTAATGAATATTGACCAGATGGAACACATAATGTCCTTCTGGATTCCAATTATGAAAGTATTTATAAAAAAGATTCAGAAAGCGAATATGCAGGGGAACGAGTTCTCATTAATTACGGGAAAAAATATCAGCCAATAAAAAAATAATTCTGTTAATCTTAATGAGATGAATGATTCCAATAGGAAACATTTTCTTAAATCAAACCGTAAGTGGTATGTTAAAATCATAGGCACATATAGGGATTTCGCAGAAACTTTGGCTTTAGAAAATAAAGAAACCTTAAACCAAGACTTTACCTTGGTGGTTACGATTAGAGATAATAAACAGAATCATAATATATATAATGAGGTAACTCAATTATTGGAAAATAGAAATTTTTTGCATTCTAATATCAAAATAAGAGATGATGTTAGAATAAGATTTGATGATAATACAACTAACTAAAAGAGACTTTTGCGCTAAATTTTTGTTAATCGCATTAGAATAGGAGTATTAATTGAAGTTAGAAATTTATTTGACATTGACTTAAAATGCTTGTATAATCCAATATACTTTCGTATTTTAGATGCCATAAAACATTTTAAATCATTTAATTTCAAACAAATGATCTTCTTCGAACTACACCAAACCACGGGTATCTTTGGGACACTCCCCAGAGTTAAATTGTTTTACTTTTGGCGAGCAAATAAATCGGTTGATTAGAGTAAATTATTTGATCCCATTGGTCTTGTTGGTATTGTTTGCCTGTGAGAAAGATGATATTTGCGTACCTGAGACACTTACCACACCTAGACTAATCGTTCGCACTTTTCAACAAAACGATTTAACAACACCGCAAGAGCCGCCGGATTTTTTGGTAAAGCCTATCGGCTCGGATTTACCTCTGCCTAGCAACAAATCAGATAGCCTGCTTTTGCCCCTAAGGACAGATAAAGCCTATACCGAATTTGAGTTTATAATCAACGCTGAACAGGATAATCAAAATATAGACACGCTTCGCATATCCTATAGGGTAGAAGATCAGTATCTGAACCGATCTTGTGGATTTAGATCTACATTTATATTTATGGAATCCCCCGTGGAAATAATCAACAGCGGAGAAGATTGGATTACTTCTGTCAAAAAAATTAGAGATACCGTATCAGATGAACAAAGAGCACATATACATCTTTTTTATTAGTATCTCGACTTTAGGTCTCTATGGACAACAAGAGTCCACAATTGATTCTTTTAATCAATTGGAATTACAATCTGATACTCTTGAAATCCAAAGAGGAAGAGTTGCTTATAGTATTCGAGCCGGCATTGATATATCTAGACCTATCATTACGATGACTAATGATAATTTTTCCGGGTTTGAAGTTGTTGGGGATGTTCAGATTTCTGAAAAAGTATCGGTCGCCGTTGAAATTGGAAATGAGACCAAAACAATTCAATCTGAACAAATCAACTTCACTTCTGGTGGTAGTTTTCTCAAGGGAGGATTTGACTTTAAAATATCTCAGACTATTAAAGGGTTGAATAATCAAATATTCCTGGGAGTCAGGTTTGGTAAGAGTATACATTCCCAGCAGGTCAATCACTATATCATATGGAATAAAAATCGGTTTTGGCCAGAAAAAGAGGTTACTAGTTCCAATGCAATAAAAAAATATGAATCCTTGTCTGCTAATTGGCTTGAAATTATAGGAGGTGTAAAAACTGAAGTTCTACCTAATATTTTCATGGCCTTTAGTATTCGTCTGAACCATCTACTATCAGATAATGTTCCTGATAATTTTGACAATCTATTCATCCCTGGTTTCAATAAAAAAACGGACAACAATAAATTCGGGGCTGGATTCAACTATACTTTAAGTTATGCACTACCCATATATTTTAACAAATCAAGTAAACAGAAAAAATCAAAAACCAACAAAGATTAGATTATTTGATGAGGTTAAACTATGTTGAGTGTTTTAAATAAATTCAAACCATTGACTTTTTCTTTCTGATTGAAGATTCTTGTTCACTTAATGTTTGACTCGATTGAGAAATTGATGATACAAATAATTTTCCATTGATTAGTACGGATTCATTTATTTTATACCTAGTTCCTTTTTTTGGGGCATTAATTGGTATTGGCTTTGCTCTTGGAATCAGAAATTTTTTTCAGAGCAATCTAAATTTATTTTTGTCTTTCTCTGCTGCATTTATACTTGGAATTATTTTCCTAAAGATGTTGCGTGAATTGTTTTTACACAATTATAGGGACAATGTTGAGCTATTTATTTTACTTGGAATGTTGTTTCAAATTTGTATAGAGCGATTTTCCCAGGGTATTGAACATGGTCACGGACCTAAGGATACCTCACACAAGTACTATCCTATTATTTTAATAGCCGGTTTGAGTTTACATGCTTTTGTAGAAGGGTTTCCTTTAACCCATTCAACCTCTCTACTATGGGGGGTTGCGATTCACAAAATATCAATTGGATTTGTTCTGACCATGGCACTTGGTATTTCATCAATTTCAAAGATTTTAAAAATGGGATTTCTATTTATTTTTTCTTTGGCAACACCGTTGGGGATGTTGGTGTCAGGTTTGCAATCTTTTGATGAATATATTCCTTATTTGATTGCCTTTTCTTTAGGTATCCTATTGCATATTTCCAGTCAAATCATATTTGAGGGAGGCAAAGGTCATAAGCTGAGTAATCGAAATCTTTTTATGATCATTTTGGGTATACTATCGGCATATTTGCTTTGATTGTAGTGATGACCAAAACCTCAGCGTAAAATTTTGGAGATTGTCTGGGACTTATGTAGGATTTCTTCCCATTCTTTTTCGGGTTCGCTATTGATTGTAATCCCTGCACCAACATAAATTATAACCTTGCTACCTAAAATGTTAGCCGATCGAAGATTGACATAAAGGGAAAACTCATTTTCATCAACTGGGCCTAAAAACCCACAGTAGTAGGATCTCTGATGCTGTTCGTTTTGTTTCAAGAAATTCATGACGGAATTTTTAGGTCTTCCAGCTGTGGCGCTTGTCGGGTGTAATTTCAGAAGAATCTCTATCGGGTTTTTTGGTGTTTGAAATTTATATTCCGTGAACAAGTGAACCAGATGTCCAGCATATAAATTGGATGTTTTTCCAACGGAGATATTTTTTCTATGGCAGAATGTGTCTAAATCTTCACGTATTTGGTCTTGAACTAATTGTTGTTCATATAGTTCTTTCCTAGTCCAAGGGGTATTCAATTTTGGACGATTTAATTTAGTTGCTGCTAGTGCAATGGTTTTATAGGTTTGGTTTTTTTTTTGAAGCAGTATCTCTGGAGAAGCGCCAATCCATGTTGCTATTTTAGGATGGCGAAAAAAATACACAAATCCTTGTGGTTGTTCTGTCAAAAGGTTGTAAAACAAGGTCCATGGTTTTTTATTTGTTGATAATTCTACCGAAGAAGAAACAACTACTTTGTTGGCTTTCCCCGATTGGATGAATCTTTGGGCTTTATTTACAAGTTCAATAAATGCAGAATGATTAAACGGTGGTTTTTCCAATGTGTTATTTGGCGTAATAGTTTCGTTGGTTTTTAATAAATACTCTTCTGAGTAGTCTTTTTTTAGCAAAAGGTGTTCTCCGTTATAGTTGAATTCAGCAAATACAAATCCTTTATGTGAAATTTTTTTTGTTTTGTAGACTTTTGAGTCTTTTTGAATATATAAATGGATCTTTCTAGAATTGGGGTATCGAAAAAATACAAAGGGGAGATTTTGTGAAAAGAGTTCAATAAATCGGGGGATTAGTTTTTCCGGCATTAACTGAAATGGATATGGCCTAAAGCGGCTGACGGTATAGTTTTTAAGGCAATTTATTAGGTATAAATCTATTTATTGTTAAGAGTTGTTGAATTTAATTTCATTGTAGTTTGTTTGCAAATAGCGACGAGTCTATTTTTTTGATCCACAACCCGAATTATCCATAATTGAGTAGTTTTTCCATAGTGAAGTGCTTTTGCAGTGGCAGTGATTACCCCTGAGGTTACCGGTTTTAGGTGATTGGCACTTATTTCGATTCCACGAATGGAATGGGGTTTTTCACTAGGATTTAATAGAACAGATGCGGCACTAGCCACAGTTTCTGCCAAAGCTAAGGTTGCTCCACCATGTAATATACCCTCTGGTTGGTGCACTGATGTATTGACCATCATTTCGGCAGATACGAAGTCTGTGCCGATATCAACAAATCGAATTCCTAAGGTTTCCATCAGTGTATTTTTACAAAGATCATTTGCTTTTTTGAGTGTTTTTTCTTTGTTCATAGCTCGCCAAATTTAGAATTACAGAGATCATTAGTTAAGTGCACATTAGAATATTTTGATATAATTTTTTGGAATATATGCTATTGTAATCAATATTTTATAGATAAATTTTTTTAAGGTCGTCATTTAAGAGCCTTTTAAATTTTTTTGATAGATTTTCTCCTTGTTCACCATTTTTGTAATCAGATTGTTGAATATCGTCTGCAGATTCATATCACTAATGCAACTTTAGGGGGAGAGCAAATGCAACTTATATTTTATCAGAAAAGAGGGGAAAAATCCCCTCTTTCTGACTAGATAAATGATTACATTGGTAAAAAAAAGAAAATATGAGTCATCTATCCAAGGAACAAAGATACACTATTGACCGAATGGTCAAAGAGGGCTACTCTCAGGTCGAAATAGCGGGGGTAATCAACAAAAATAAATCTGTAGTATGCAGAGAAATCCATCGCTATGGTGAACCAAATGGGTCATATTGTGCTGTTTTGGCACATAAGAAATACCTCAACCGGCAAAAGGAAAAGCCCAAGAAGGTTTCTTTTACTGAGGAAATGAAGATTCTTATTGAGCATCAACTCAAAGCCAAGTTTTCACCGGAACAAATTTCTGGAACGGCTAAACTCAATGGCATTCCTATGGTTTCTTATGAAAGCATCTACTGATATACCCAGGAAGACAAGAAGTCAGGAGGTAGGCTTTATAGGTACCTACCCTCTGGCGGGAAGAAATACCGAAAGCGTGGTGCTGCCAAAGACAAAAGATGGACTATTCCCAATAGGAGAGGTATAGAAGAACGCCCTTTGATGGTTGAAAAGCAGGAAAGAGTCGGGGATTTAGAAATAGATACCATCGTAGGCAATAAAGGAGCTATTGTCACCATTAATGATAGGGCTACAGGACAAGTAAATATGAAGAAGCTAGAAGGGAAAAATGCCGTTCAATTAGCCCAGGCGACCGTAGAATTATTGATGCCTTATAAGGATCGCCTACACACCATCACCGCCGATAATGGTAAAGAATTTTCTGCTTTTAAATTAATCGCTGATGCCTTAGATATAGATTTTTTCTTTGCAACCCCCTACCATAGCTGGGAGAGAGGAAGCAATGAATACATCAATAGACTGATAAGACAATACATTCCCCAAAAAACGGACTTTTCAACCTTAACAGATACCTATATAGGGAAACGAACCCCCATCCCCGAGAATGGGAGGGAGTTTCCTCCCTGAACCCATAAACAACCATAACTAAAAAACAAAGTAAGCACAACACTATTAGCCCTCTTTTTAAAAAATAAGGATACAAATGACCATAAGATCATCTATAACCAACCACAATCAACACAATGGATAAGCACATTGTAATCGTGAACAACAAAGATGATTACCTCTCTTAAACAACTAAAGAAGTGGAAAGATACTTACACGAAGCATATCCACAGTATTTATCACTGAAAAATCCAACGAAAACGAAACAAAAGAGCATTCAATTTTTTCCTATCTCTGAAGCCAAATTTGGTAACCCACTCTTGCCTATTTACACAGATTTTGGCACACTATGCTCTATCCATCCACAATCAACACAATAGGTACGCACATTGTAATCTTAGAATCAACGCATTAATGCAACTTTAGGATGAGAGCAACCTGCTTAGCAGCTAGGCGTTCAGATGGTTTGGAACAAAGTGGAGAACAAAGAGTTAAACCTAGCCAAATGCAACTTATATTTTATCAGAAAAGGTATAATTTCGATGAATCAATTATTTTTATACCCGAAAAGGTATAATTTCGATGAATCAATTATTTTTATACCCGAAAAGGTATAATTTCGATGAATCAATTATTTTTATACCCGAAAAGGTATAATTTCGATGAATGATTCACTGATAAATTTTGTTAAGCACAAGCGAAAACAATTGAATCTTACACAGCCTGAATTGGCTGAACGTGCCGGGGTTGGATTGAGATTTATTAGAGAACTAGAACAGGGAAAAGAGACACTGCGTATGGATAAGGTAAACCAAGTACTGGCTTTATTTGGAGCCCAAGTTGGTGTAATCAAGAAAAAAATAAAGTATGAGGAAGGCAGAAGTCTATTATAAAGATAGCTTGGCAGGTACAATCATGGAAATTGATGAAGGGTATGTCTTTTGCTATGAACCAGAATATTTAAAAAGTTTGAATCCCAAACCCATCAGTTTAACCCTACCACTGCAAATGGAATCTTATGAGAGTAAGATTTTATTTCCTGTTTTTGATGGTCTCATTCCAGAAGGATGGCTTTTAGATTTGGTAGTTGACAATTGGAAGATTAGTGAAAGAGACCGGTTTGGATTACTCTTACTAACCTGTAAAGATTGTATAGGATGCCTTTCAATTTTGGCTAAATCGTAAGATAGATGAGTAAATGTCTTTTCTGCTACGGCCCGTTAGAAAAGAATGAAGATGATTTTCATGTTTCTTGTTCCAGGAAGATGTTCAGTAGTTCAAAACCACCAATTTTAGATTTTGATGCAACTCAGGTTGAACAAATGGCAAGAAAAGTAGTGTCAAGGAATATCACTATAACTGGGGTACAACCCAAACTTTCATTGCAGCTTGATAAGAATAGTCAATTGAGTCGTTTGACTATCGTTGGGGTATTCGGAGATTATATATTAAAACCTGCTTCACCACAATTCCCAGAATTACCACAAAATGAAGACTTAACGATGCATCTGGCGAAAATTGTTAATATTAAAACTGCCAAGCATTCATTGATAAGGCTGAAATCAGGAGATTTAGCATATTTAACTAAACGCTTTGATAGAGGAAAAGAAGGAAAAATAGCCGTAGAGGACTTTTGTCAGTTAAGTGAGAATCTCACTGAACATAAATATAGGGGTTCAATCGAAAAAATTGGAAAGTTAGTACATAAGTACACCACCAATACTGGCTATGAAGTTCAAAGATTATTTGAGTTAGTCTTGTTTTGCTTTCTTGTAGGAAATGCTGATATGCACTTAAAAAACTTTGCACTAATTGAAAATCAGTGGGGTGAATTTGAATTGAGCCCGGCTTTTGACTTATTGAACACAGCTATAGCTATTCCAGAAGATCATGAAGAAACAGCTTTGACTATAAATGGTAAAAAAAGAAAAATAAAGCGAAGCGATTTCGACACTTTATCTAATAATTTAATCATCAACGAAAAGGCAAAACAAGCTATATATCTACGATTTTATGATGTGTATGGGCAATGGGTTCAGCAAATAGAAAAAAGTTTTTTATCTCATGATGTAAAAAAACAATATAAGACATTTATTAAAGAAAAATTCAGTACTTTATATCGTTGAATTATTACCTTAACGCCAGGGATACCCCCATCTTACCTCTTTACACAGATTTTGGGACACTGTCCCATAAGGTTTTTATTATTCTCCAATCATTTTATTTAATCCGCTAATTACTGTTTTTACTTCCTTTTTTATTTCATCGTTCTCTGCTTTTATTTTATTTTCATTTTTCATTTTTTCTTTTCCTATGTCAGCAACTCCTTGTCCAAAAATATAACTAGCAATAGGAACAATTAAAAGAATTATTTCATCTGTATTTAAATCTATTCCAGTAGTTTTATTAATAATAGTGCATACTATTGAGATAATGGTGCCATAAATAGCAGCAGTTGACTTTTTGGATGATTTATCAATTTTCATCTGATTAAGTATTTGTTTAATCATAATTATGTAGTGTTAATATAATTTTTGAGGTAAATACTGTAAGAACATATCAGATGTTTTTGATAGACTTTTTCCTTGTTGACCATCCTTGTTATTAGATTGTCGAATATCGTCTTTTTATTCTGTAAACGTTTTATCTTGAAGCAGAACTCGTTAAAATGTCTCTTTAGGTTAAAGTCGCTTACCCATGAATAAGTGGTACGTATCCAAGACTTTATCTGGTAGTTCATAGTATTAAGAGACACAAAGTTGAGTCCCTTTTTGCTCTCCATCTGCTTAATATTATAATCCTTGGCTATTGGTCTATATACTTTCCACCCAGTGACGGGGAAAAACAGCTTGTCAGTGGTTATCTTGGCAGACTTACTGATATGATGGGCAAAGATGGACTCAAGTGAGCGTGCCGAGAAATCTTCTATGCCCATGGCATACATGCGCCTAACCTTTCCCTCCTTTGTTAGCTGTACCGCTGTTAATGCTTTATTTTTCTTGGCACAATAGCTACGCCCTTTTTTCCCTTGTTCCACTCCACTCAGAACGAACTCGTCCACGTGTATTATACCATCCATAGGGCACTTGCCACTAGATTCCATAGCCTCTCTAACTTTGTGCATGAACAACAGACGGGCAGTATTTTGAGTCACTTGATAGCGAACGGCTGTGTACCTTGTAGAAAGACTCTTGGTACTAATAGACATCTCAAAACAGATGAAAAAGGCCTTGCGTACACCGAACTTTACCTTGAGGAACAAGGTATTGGCTGTAGCTGACTCGGTATGACTACAGATGTTGCACGTCCCTGAAAAATCCTTGCGTCCCTGACAAGCCTTGTGTCCACATTGGACACATTTAAAGCCGTAATTCCATTTGATTTCGGAGAGGTATTTCTTGCAATCCAAGTCCGTTTTGAAGCGTTCAGAGAACTCTAAGAGGTTTTGACCTTTAAAAATATTCATGATTATCCTTTATTAATTGACATCATAGATATAAAAAAAGTATTTACCTCAAAAAACTTACAATAGGTTACCAATAGGGAATATTCAGAAATAAGGCACATCAATTTTTAAAACTATATCACTAAATTCATCCATATACATAAATTCTCATCGATTAATTTTTAGTTTTAGGAATATATTTCACTGAAAATAACATGAATTTTTATACCATAAAATATACATGTCTTTATTTTTCATAAAATCTTTTGTTCTGATATCAATGATTACAAAAGCATATAATTCCCTTTACTAACCATTGGATTCAGCTTGCCTTCGGTTGGCAAAGTGAGTAGATATAGTTGTTGAATATCAACACCATTCCATAATGTAAGCATAGAGCCACAGTTAATAATCAAAAAAAATACCAAAAAACTAACTTTTCAAATGAAACAAATTGAAGAGTAAGGGTATTTCAATATCCCACAAGGATGAAAAACAAAAACATATTAAACTTCTTCAAAATCAGCATCCTCTATATCTTGATTGCCACTTGCAGACTTTTTTTGAGAATCAGTAGACCCATTTGAAGATTGAGGTTCTTGTTTAGCATTATTTTGGTAGACTTTTGTGATGGCTTTATGAACATCCTCAATCGCTAAATCGATCCCATCGTAGTCTTTGTTACTATGTGCTTTTCGCAATTTTGTTAATGCTGATTCAATCTCCTCTTTAACCTCGTCTGAAATTTTATCTCCAGCCTCTTTGATGGTTTTTTCTGTTTCAAAGATGACACTATCAGCCTTATTCAGCTTTTCTACTTTTTCTTTAGCCTTAGCATCTGCTTCAGCATTTTCCTGTGCCTCTTTTTTCATTCTTTCAATTTCTTGATCAGTTAACCCAGAAGAAGCTTCGATACGAATGTTTCGAGACTTTCCTGTAGATTCGTCCTCGGCTGATACACTGATTATACCATTTGCATCAATATCAAAGGTCACTTTGACTTTAGGCACACCTCGTCGAGCCGGAGGAATTCCTTCTAAGTGAAATTTTCCTATGGATTTGTTGTCTTTAGCCATGGTTCGTTCTCCCTGTAAGACATTTATCTCAACTGATGGTTGATTGTCTTGAGCTGTAGAAAAAGTTTCGGATTTTTTTACCGGTATGGTGGTATTGGCATCAATCAGTTTAGTCATAACTCCGCCTATAGTTTCTATACCCAAAGACAAAGGGGTTACATCTAAAAGTAGTACATCTTTGACGTCCCCAGTCAGAACCCCTCCTTGAATTGCTGCACCAATAGCGACAACTTCATCTGGGTTCACTCCTTTAGAAGGATCTTTTCCGAAGAAATTTTTAACCACTTTTTGAATAATTGGTATCCTGGTGGAACCTCCAACCAGAATTATTTCATCGATATCTTTTACAGTTAAATCTGCATCTTCTAATGCCTTTCTAACGGGACCCATGGAGCGCTTGACGAGTTCATCAGACAACTGCTCAAATTTCGCTCGAGTTAATTGCTCCACCAAATGTTTTGGACCTGTGTTCGTTGCGGTTATATAGGGTAGATTTATATCAGATTGCATACTTGAAGAAAGCTCAATTTTTGACTTCTCAGCTGCTTCTTTCAATCTTTGAAGTGCAATTGGGTCTTGTCTAATATCGATTTTTTCCTTTTCCTGGAATCCATCTGCAAGCCAATCTATGATGACATGATCAAAGTCATCGCCTCCGAGATGTGTATCACCATTTGTTGATAAAACCTCAAATACACCATCACCTAGCTCTAGGATGGAAATATCAAAAGTGCCGCCACCTAAGTCAAACACTGCAATTTTTAAATCACCTTTTTTCTTATCTAATCCATAGGCCAAAGCAGCAGCAGTCGGTTCATTAATGATTCTTTCCACTTTTAATCCCGCAATTTCGCCTGCTTCTTTTGTAGCTTGTCTCTGCGAATCGTTAAAATATGCTGGAACTGTAATTGCTGCCCTAGTTACAGGCTGACCTAAGTGGTCTTCAGCGGTTTTTTTCATCTTCTGAAGAACCATTGCTGATATCTCTTGCGGTGTATAGTTTCTATTATCAATACGGACACGAGGTGTATCATTTGTCCCTTTGATTACTTTATAAGGAACTCTCTCTACTTCATCTATTAGTTGAGAGTATTTAGTACCCATAAATCTCTTGATAGAGGAGATGGTTTTTGTGGGATTGGTTATGGCTTGTCTTTTGGCTGGGTCACCAACTTTGATTTCATTGGTCCCATTAACATCTACAAAACCCACAACCGAAGGAGTGGTACGTTTACCTTCGGCATTTTGGATGACGACCGGATCACTTCCTTCCATTACAGAAACACAAGAGTTTGTCGTTCCCAAGTCAATTCCAATAATTTTGCCCATAATGTATGCGTTTAGTTTTAATTGTTAAATATCAAATTTCTTGTATACGATGATTTCAACTCAACAAATGTGCCATAAAACCTCAATTGGACTATATGTGACATTTTGTCAGAAAAATGAATGTATAAAAATTTCAAATTTTGATAGAATGAACAACTTCCGTCATGAAGTTTTATTTTAGCCTAACAAGAACTTTACATATGCCTAAAACCAATTATACTAGAATAACCACCAAGACTTTGTTCGAAATGAAGTCAAACGGCGAAAAAATATCAATGTTAACTGCTTATGATTTTACTCTGGCTAAATTGATTGATAGTGCCGGTATAGATGTGGTATTGGTAGGCGATTCAGCTTCCAATGTAATCAGTGGTAATCAGACAACTTTACCAATAACATTAGATCAGATGATTTATCATGCTACTAGTGTTGTAAGGGCTGTCCAGCGGGCTTTGGTCGTGGTGGATATGCCGTTTGGCACCTACCAGGCTGATTCAAAAGAAGCACTCAAATCTGCGATTCGAATCATGAAGGAGTCAGGAGCACATGCTGTTAAGCTAGAGGGTGGGGCAGAGGTAAAGGGTTCTATTGAGAGGATTTTACAGGCGGGAATTCCAGTTATTGGTCATTTGGGATTAACACCACAGTCAATATATAAATTCGGGACATATCAGGTAAGGGCAAAAGAAAAGTCGGAAGCCGACCAGTTATTGAAAGATGCCGAGTTACTTCAGGATTTAGGATGCTTTTCGGTATTATTGGAAAAAATCCCAGCAGATTTAGCTTGTCAAGTATCAAAAAGATTGTCCGTCCCAGTAATAGGAATTGGTGCAGGCCCTTATGTTGATGGTCAGGTTTTGGTTTTACATGACATGCTGGGAATGACTCAAGAGTTTCATCCGAGATTCTTGAGGAGATATTTAAATCTTCAAGACCTTATCATTGATGCTGTTCAACGCTACAATAAGGATGTCAAATCAGCAGATTTTCCTAATGAAAATGAACAGTATTGAGTTTTGGTTTAGTGTCACTAACATTTATGAAACTAGGTTTTCAATCATACCATTTAGGAGTGGTGTGAATCAATAGTTGTGACTCTAATCACTTTGTTGTGGAATAGAGATCACTTGGAATGTGCGATAGCTATATTGACCTCACTTTTCATGAGAATTATGTTGACTTACCCCCTTTTTTCCTTTACGACCATGAATGATCAAAGGTGTTTTAAAGGTTCGATGTAACATCGCCTGATTCGACAATGAACACTCTTTACTCCCAAAGCTGTTCCCTCTCAGAGGGTTTTGGAAGAAGGAACACGCCCTGATGTCCCTCATGTTATTGGCAGCATTGATATCCGCATGGATAGAAAATCCACAGTTTAAACATTTGAATTTCGATTGAGAGAGTCGATTCTTTTTGTCAATAGTTCCACATCGACTACATTTTTGAGAGGTATAATGAGGAGGAATTTTAATCACCCACATCTTTTGACCTAGATAAATCTCAAACCCTGTGACAGGGATCAATTTTATGCCCCATGCCGTTTTTAAAATCACTCTGTTCAAACCCGATTTTTGTTTGACATTTTTGCCCGGATTTTCCATCGTTCCTTTAGCTGGTCTGGTCATATTCTTGATTTTCAAACCCCGTGACGGGGATCAGATTTTCCAAAACCGCTAATGCAGAACTACTGGATATCTTTTTGCTGGTTTTTCTTAAGCAATCATTTCTTTTATTTCTTATCTTACGTTGTTTTTTGGCTATCAGGATATTCGTTTTGTAGGCTTTGTTACTGCTATGCTGTTTTTTCGCTCTCCTTCTTTGAAGAACTTTCATTCTCTTTTCTTCCTTTTTGGTATTCGCTAAATAATGAATAATACCATTACTATCGGCTACTTGACCTGTATTCCTGTCTATTCCTACGATATCATTGATATCGATTGTACCTATTTGTCTTTCAACAGCATCTACTTCGCATTGAATATATAGAAACCACTTATTATCTTTGTATTTATTCTTCCTTTTCCTTCTAGATGTATTACTTCTATCGGTGATTTCTTTGACAATACGTCCCTGTAAAAACCGGGGGTTGCTATAACGACTGATCTGCTTTTTATAGCCTCTTATCTGAATAAAGACACCTCTTTTGAGCATCAAATAACCATTGCCATTTTCGGCTTCCTTTATTTCGTTTTGGTATAAAGTTATCGGGAAACTCTGCTTTCGTCTTTTTGATTTGAATTTCGGCTTACCTCTTTTCCCCTTTACAAATTCCTTATAAGCTATAGATAAATCCTTTAGAATCAATTTAACCTTTTGATCTCAGAGAGGTATTTCTTGCAATCCAAGTCCGTTTTGTAGCGTTCAGAGAACTCTAAGCCTGACTTTCGGGTCGAAATACGCCCAAAACCCTTACTAGGCCTGAAAAAAGTGCCATTTCCAACTGTTACTTTAATGGAAACATTTTGTTCTGATCGATACCAATAAGTTCTAATTTTTGATCAATCCCAAAATGCAATCTATATGCCCATAAGGTAAAGATCTTTCGATGGGAAATGCTTTGGAAATATCCTTATAGACTACTACTCCTTTGATAGCTGCTTTAAAGCCCTCTATAACAGAGGGATAAAAGTCGCTCAAATTGGCTATGGTTTTTCTTTTGACTTTTTTTCCTTCTCTCTAGGCTTTACGGAGTAGAGTGGTTGGTCGGTATTTTCTATTTGGTACGACTTCAATGTAATATGACATGGAAGTATAAAATCTGCTGCAAATATATTACATTCAATTAAATAAACAGCTAAATAAAAGTATTTCATATGGAAACTTTTTCACAAAATAAATCCAAAATATATCATCTATATGAGTGACATACAGGCGTTTAAGTGATAAAAATCACTCAAAAAAGCGCGAAAGTCGGGTCTAAGAGGTTTTGACCATTAAAAATATTCATAATAGTGTGTGTGTATATATTTATAAGCATCAAAGATTTGAAACTATAGGCAAATCTCAATAAATCTTATTAGGAAAATAATCAACAGGAATGACTTTTTATTTATTTTGTAATCAAGTATAATAGAACTTTTTATTTTCTTTTCAATGTTTCTACAACAAAGTAATTAGAGATTATTTTTTAATGTATCTATGTCAAAGAACTTCCATATCAATAAAACGTACGACCAAAAAAATCTGATATGCGCTTAAATGATGACCTCAATTTAATTAATTTCGCAAAAAAAGCTTTATTGCTATTATGAAAAGAAAAGTTGGATGTCCGAAGATAATCCATAACAGAAGAGTTAAAATTGGTTTATACGTGAAGGAGAACACGACGAAAAAATTACGTCAAAAAAACTCGATACTAGCATGAGCATAAATAGAATTGTTGGTACAATATTGTCAGAACAGTTAGAGGGGCATGATTCAATCTAATACACAAACATGAGCATAAATAGAATTGTTGGTACAATATTGTCAGAACAGTTAGAGGGGCATGATTCAATCTAATACACAAAAAGGAATTATACCTGGTATTGGATTTTCTTACGAAGAAAAAACAAAGTTACCTATCCTGTCACAAACAAGCCGATCTCCTTTGCGATATCCTGGTGGAAAAACTCGTGCTCTTTCTGTTTTGCGGGAGTATATGCCTTCCGGTATCAAACGACTAGTTTCACCTTTTCTTGGTGGTGGCAGTTTGGAATTATCCTGTGCAGCTGATGGGATAGATGTATGGGCGGCTGATGCATTTGAACTATTAGTCAATTTCTGGGAATATGCCCAAAAATCGCCAAAATCTCTTTCAGAAAGAGTAGAGAGTTATTTTCCGTTAAAACGCCATGAATTCTATTCTTTGCAAAAGAGTATTGTGCAGATGGAGAACAATTCTGAACGTGCTGCGATATTTTTCGTATTGAATCGCTCATCATTTTCTGGAATTACCCTATCTGGTGGTATGTCCCCTGGTCATCCCCGTTTTACAGAAAGTTCAATAGAGCGACTACGAAATTTTTATGCCCCCAATCTTCACGTTTCTTGTGCGGACTTTAAAGATACCTTAGCGCTATATCCTGATGATTTCCTTTATCTTGACCCTCCTTACGCAAATGGCGGGCGTTTATATGGGGTGCAGGGTCATATGCATGATGATTTTGACCATGAGGGATTAGCACAAAGGTTATCCCATAGAACTGGATGGATGCTTTCTTATAATGACCATCCGGATATCCGGAAGATGTATGCCCGATTTAAGATATTAACTCCCGATTGGCAATATGGGATGTCAAGCAACAAAAGATCAAACGAACTGCTTATTCTGAATGTTTAAATTAACACCAACCCAAAGTGGTAAGGTGTGGGAATATGGACTTTCCCGTGCATTAGCCGATTACTTGGGTGGAGCAAATAGCCTTTTAATAAAGGGTCCAAGAACAAAATCGCAAGAATCGTATAATTTGTTATTGCCAATAGAACAGAAAAGAATCATCAAAGCTGCGTACAAAGTAGTAGAGTTCTTGTATGTACATGATAATCGCTTAAAGGATACAGAACACATTTTAATGCAAAGTGATATGAAAGGACGTTTTGGTGATGTTCGTGATATTTTGATATCCACAAGAAAGGGAGACATTGGAATATCTGCAAAACATCGACACAATGCATTAAAACATTCTCGCCTGTCAAGTACCATTGATTTTGGCAAAGAATGGTATGACAAACCCTGTTCTGATATGTATTGGGATAAAGTCAGACCATTGTTTATATGGCTTAGTGATCTAAGGGATAAAGGATATATGTTTAAGGATATAATGGACAAGAAAGATTTGGTATATAAGCCTATTCTGGATGCCTTTATTCAAGAAACAACAGCACACGCCAACCCAGATCTTATGATGCGATATTTGATTGGCAGATATGATTTTTATAAAGTCATCAAGGAAAATGGGAGTGTTTTACTACAATCATTCAACATTAACGGAACTCTAAAATGGGGGAAGAAAGTGCCCTTACCTAAACGAATCATGACATTTGAAGTAAAAAAGGGTTCTAAGAATACGGCAATAATGTATATGGAACACGGTTGGTCTGTATCTTTTCGATTACACAATGCCAGGTCAAAGGTTGAGCCATCATTGAAATTTGATGTACAGCTCGTTGGGACACCATCTTTATTGTCAAGCCATGAAATTCTACTTGAAGATAAACCTTGATAAATAGAGGTCTATTTATCAAAATAAGACTTATCACGCACCCTTAAAGGGCTACAAACAAATACTTTGGAGGTTTTAATTCAATTTATTTTGCCCAGATTACAAAAAAAGGAATTAATGGAAACAAATGCAATAAGTATCAATAGCCTTGCCCTGTATCATCATCCCTCCCGATTGATAATACTCTTTGTTTTTTTCATGTGAAGCATATATATATATATATATATATATATACTCACTCGCAATTCTATAAGAATCTTGGACTGTTTTGGGGGCTTTCATTTTGGATAATTTATCTAAACGTTCAAATGATTCCTTGATTTCTGTTTTAAGACTTTGCTCTTGTTCAGCCATCTTTTTTAAGGTTTCTGTTGCTTCATTAATTTTTGCTTGGAGATTCTGGTTATCTACTTCGAGACTTTGATTTTCCGAGAAATATGTTTGCTGTTGATTAGCCATCTTTTTTAAGGTTTCTGTTGCTTCATTAATTTCACGTTGAAGTCCTTGGTATTCTTTGCCCAACTTCTTTAGGTTTTTCTTACCCTTCCTAGCTTGTTCACCCAATTCTCTTAAATCATTTTTGATTCTATTTTCAATGGCTTTGCGATCAATCGACTCATTAATCTCATTCATTACTCTCTTGTATTCCAAAACGGAGAGATGTTTTCTTTGAGTCTTTTCTTTTGGAACACCTCGTTCCAGACCGAAATCTTTTCCGACTTTTTCAAAAAAAGCCGTTTGCAACCTCTTCAAATTTTTAGAATTGAAATTCGCAACATCTCTTGCCGAAAGCCTATTGTCTGGAGTAATGGGGGACGATGGTCGCATGGATATGTGGTGTGGTCTCATCCCGATGGACCAAAAAACAAACAATGTTTTTTGCCCCTCCGAATTCATCGCTTAAAAATTTATTGAGGTCATCATTTTCGCTATACCAGATTTTTTTGGTCGTACATTTTATTGATATGGAAGTTCTTTGACGTAGATACATTAAAAAATAATCTCTAATTACTTTGTTGTAGAAACATTGAAAAGAAAAAGTTCTTTTATAGTTGATTACAAAATAAACAAAAAGTCATTCCTGTTGATTATTTTCCTAATAAGATTTATTGGATTTGGGGAGTGCCTCTTCAACGAGCCAATTTTTCAAACAAATCAACACCATCATTGACTGGAAACCAATCGAAGAGTATCTAGTCACCCATTATAAGCCCGGTAAAAAGCAAAGAGGTCAAAAAGCCTATCATCCGATGATCCTATTTAAAATGCAGTTGATTTCGGTATGGTATGGTCTTTCAGATGTTAAACCAGAAGACTTGACTAAGGATTGCATCAGTTTTTGTCGTATTTGTGACTTAGAATTAATGGACAGTGTTCCTGACCATAGCACTTTATCCTGATTTCGTTCGGAATTGACTAGAAAGGAGTTGTATCAGCCGATCATGTTGATGGTGAACAAACAATGACCCGAAAAGGGGTTGATGGTCAAAGGCACAGCCATCGTTGATGCATCGCTTACTTTGAGTCCTTTTTCTCCGAAGGGGAAGTTGGATCATCAAATGGCTGAGGATAGAAAAGAAGATACCCGTTCAGATACGGAAGTAATGGAAGAAGAGAAATATCACCGGAAGAAAGAAGAAGAAAGTCCCCATGCGGATCATGAAGCTCGGTGGTTTAAAAACAGGTACGTCTCCTAGTAGCGTTTAAAGACCTACTTTGCTACAAGAGACATATAGCGACTAACGATGATGGCTTGATACTTGGGGTTCATACCACTCCTGCCAATGAGCATGATAGTCAGGGGTTAGGAGATCTAATAGAGAAGGTTCCTGAAGATGAGCGTACAGAGGTGATGGGGGACAAAGGTTATAAGTCCAAAAAAAATGATCCATTGCTGGAGGAAAAACTATTTGTTTAGTGGGATAAACTTGTGATACCGATTGGAGACTCTCTTTTGTTTTCTATTGTTTAATACTGCCTTCTCTTTGATAATAACAGCAATAGACTTGTTTTGAATTTTGCTCTCCAACCAAGAGAGAATGTCCAAATATAAGAATGCTCTCCGCTGATAAGGATCGTGTTCATAAGTCTTCAGATCTTCATAAAGTTCAATGATGCTTTGGTTCAATTCATCAGGGGAAATGTTACTTAGTTTTCGAATAAATCGAATCAGCGCATCCTGAACCTTCTGTAAGTCATTCATCTTGATCAAATAACGATAAGTCTGCCTTAGGTTACTCTCAACCAAATAGTCCAATTCTGCCTCGTAAAGCGCAATGACGTGGAGTATTCTAGAAAAACATAGCAGGTCCTCACGCATCTTTAACTCTTTGTTGTTGATGATCTTTTCTAGGAACTTAATACAGGATTCGTACTTCTCTATACCAAAATAGATACAAGCAATTTTGTAGTAAAATAACATGATATGATGAGGATCAATCTGATTCCTATGCCTTTCGATTCCTTCTAAAATATTTGGTATTAGCTTTTGACCCCCTTCAAAGTTTCCCTCTAAAAAGCAAAGATTGAGCTGGTTGACGTAATTGAATTTAAAGCACAGAGCCAAAAGATTATCATTGATCGGAAATAGGGTACTATTAATTCTAATCTGCATTTGTTTTAAAGTCTGCCTGAATTTTATAGGGTATTTTAATAGACTCAAACACTCCATGAGATAATTATTTCCTTTGAGATAGAAAACAGGATGATGAACTATTTTATTGACATCAGAATCAAACATCTCAACCCATTTTACCGAATATTTGTAAGCCCTGAGAAAATCTTGAGTTAAAAAACTATACCAGACATGGGTTTTAAAGTACCATAATTTTTCTCTAAATCCCAATTCTTCAAGGTTGCACTTGGGGAGATTTTCATAGAACAGATGAGTAATCTCCCTATATTCTTGATCGCTTTTGGCATATCCCGTTTTGATCATTCGTTCATAAAGCCTCAAGGAAAGATTAGAAAGACAAGTAGCTAGAGCATTTTGCTCACCGAGCTTTTCAGATTCGGCAACCAGTATTTGACTCCTATTACTCAATGAGCGAGTGATGTATTGCGATTCAATCACTTTCTCTAATTCTACTATTTCATATGCGGTGTACTTTTCTTCATTCGCTTTAGCCTGGATCTTGGCTTTTTCCAAGAGTTTAAGACTCTGGCGATAAAGACCCTTATTATATAATATAGTCGCAAAATCAAGATACTCTCTGATCTGGGCCCTTACAGTTTTGTGAATCGGATTCAACCTTAGGCTTACCAATATCTGTTTATATAGGTGAGATTTTAAATTTGACAGCTGTTGTTTGGTAGCAACATCACTAACCAATATCGCCTCCTCATTATACTTATCCATCCTATCTAATAAGTTAAACAATCCCAGGTATTTAGAATGTTCATTGGAACCCATTCGTCCCACGAATAATTTAAACTGTCGCTTCTCTGATTTTGAAAGAGATTTAATCAAAACAAATAAATTGTCTTTTATTTCATTAGTCATAGTAATGAATTATATCTAATACACTGATTATTAAATTTTTAAGTTTCATTCGTTGGCTTTGGATATTGTAATATATATTTAGTTTTTCTATAATTGTTTAGTCAATTACTTAATTTAGTAATATAAAATTGCCATCTATGCAGAAATGGAATTTGTAAAAATCTTCGATACCACTTTACGAGACGGGGAACAAGTACCTGGATGCAAACTCAATGTACAAACAAAGTTAAAAATTGCAGCGCAATTGGATGAGTTGGGAGTAGATGTTTTGGAGGCTGGGTTTCCTATTTCCAGTCCTGGGGATTTCAAGAGTGTAACCGAGATATCAAAATTGATCAAAAATTCTGTGGTCTGTGCCCTATCAAGAGCTGTTGCAAAAGATATTGAAGTGGCAGCTGAAGCCTTAAAGCACGCCAAAAGACCGAGAATACATACCGGTATAGGAACTTCAGATAACCACATTAAGTATAAGTTTAATGCCACACGAGAACAGATTCTGGAGCGTGCAATAAAAGCTGTGAGTTATGCCAAAACTTTTGTGGAAGATGTTGAATTCTATGCAGAAGATGCCGGTCGTACCGATAATGATTTTTTAGCAGAGATTTGTGAAAAAGTAATTGCTGTGGGCGCAACAGTCTTGAACATTCCCGATACAACTGGGTATTGCTTGCCAGAAGAGTATGGTGCTAAAATCAAATATTTAAAAGAAAACATCAAAAATATCGACAAAGCAATTCTCTCATGTCATTGCCATAATGACCTGGGATTGGCTACGGCAAATTCTATTGCAGGAGTTCAAAATGGTGCCCGTCAGATAGAGTGTACCATGAATGGCATAGGAGAACGAGCAGGAAATACTTCACTAGAAGAGGTAGTGATGATTTTAAGACAGCACCCTTATTTAAGACTTGATACTCGAATTAATTCCAAGATGCTATATCAGACAAGCCGCTTGGTGTCTAATGAGATGGGTATGCCCGTTCAACCAAATAAGGCAATCGTAGGCATGAACGCTTTTGCTCATAGTTCAGGTATTCATCAAGATGGAGTAATCAAAAAAAGAGACACTTATGAAATTATCAATCCCAAAGATGTGGGTGTGACTGATTCAGCAATTGTACTAACCGCCCGATCAGGTAGGGCAGCTCTAGCCTTTAGAGCCAAGAAAATTGGCTATGAGTTTGATAAGCTAGAGTTGGATCGAGTATATGATCAGTTTTTAATCTGGGCAGATAGAAAAAAAGAGATTAAAGATGAAGATATTCCTGCAATCGTAAGAGAATCAATAGTATTAATCAAAAACTAAAATTTAATGGGGTTAACTCTTTTTGACAAAGTTTGGGATTCGCATGTGGTTGGCTCTGTAAAGCATGGTCCCGATATATTGTTTATTGATCGTCATTTGGTTCATGAAGTTACTTCTCCAGTAGCATTTTTGAATCTCAAGAAAAAGGGTATTAAGGTCTTGTACCCGAACAAAACATTTGCCACGGCTGACCACAACACGCCCACAATCAATCAACATCTTCCCGTGAAGGAGAAACAATCTGCCATGCAATTAAAAATGCTTGAAGAAAATGCTCAAGCCAATGGTATTCCTTATTGGGGCTTGGGTCATCGAAAGAATGGAATTGTTCATGTTATCGGTCCAGAGAATGGCATTACCCTTCCTGGAGCAACCATCGTTTGTGGTGATTCCCATACCTCAACCCATGGAGCTTTTGGAGCAGTAGCTTTCGGTATCGGCACTTCTGAAGTAGAAATGGTCTTGGCGACACAAAGTATTCTTCAGCCAAAACCAAAAAAGATGCGTATCAATATAGATGGAAAGTTGCATCCTAGTGTGTTGGCTAAAGATGTTGCCTTATTTATTATTTCTCAAATCACCACCTCAGGAGCAACTGGACATTTTGTTGAGTACACTGGACAAGTGTTCAGAGACCTTTCGATGGAAGGACGAATGACTGTTTGTAATTTGAGTATAGAAATGGGCGCTAGAGGTGGTATTATTGCTCCTGATGAAAAAACGTTTAGCTATATCAAAAATAGAGAGTACACCCCGAAAGGATCCGACTGGGATAAAGCAATGGAATACTGGAAAATGCTCTATACAGATAGTGATGCTGTTTTCGATAGAGAAATAAATCTCAATGCTCAAGACATAGAACCCATGGTTACCTATGGTACTAATCCGGGTATGGGGATTGGTATAACCAAGACCATACCAAATGCTGCTGATGTATCCGGTTCAATTGAAGCTTTCAAAAAATCATTGCATTATATGGGTTATAACGAAGGCGAGGCTATGCTGGGCAAAAAAATCGATTATGTGTTTCTCGGGAGTTGTACCAACGGGCGAATAGAAGACTTCAGAGCCTTTACCAATGTAGTCAAAGGCAAAAGAAAATCTGATTCAGTGACAGTATGGCTCGTTCCAGGGTCTCATAATGTGCTGAAACAAATTAAAAAAGAGGGAATCTACGATGAATTGAGGGATTCTGGATTTGAAGTTCGTGAACCTGGCTGTTCTGCTTGTCTTGCCATGAATGATGATAAGATCCCGGCTGGAAAATACGCAGTCAGTACTTCAAATCGAAATTTCGAAGGCCGTCAAGGCCCCGGAGCTAGAACGATTTTGGCAAGTCCAATCGTTGCGGCAGCGGCAGCCTTAACCGGAAAAGTTACCGATCCACGAGCATTAAATTAATTACACAATGGCCTACGAACCTTTTAGTATACTAGAGAGCACAGCAGTTCCCCTACCTATTGAAAATGTGGATACTGATCAGATTATACCAGCTAGATTTCTAAAAGCCACTGAGAGAATCGGTTTTGGTGAAAATTTATTTCGAGATTGGCGTTATCATCTAAATAATGTGCCAAAAAAGGATTTTGTACTAAACAATCCGATCTACGATGGGAAGGTACTGGTTGGGGGTAAGAACTTCGGATCGGGATCTTCGAGGGAACACGCTGCCTGGGCCATCTATGATTATGGATTTAGGTGTGTAGTATCTAGTTTTTTTGCCGACATTTTCAAAAATAATGCGATGAATATAGGTATTTTGCCCGTTGTTGTTTCTCCCAAATTCCTGTCAGATATTTTTACTGCCATTGAGTCAAATTCTAGAACTAAGTTAAAAATAGATTTACCTAAGCAAAATATCACTATCATAGATACAAATAAATCTGAGCATTTTGATATTAACCCATACAAAAAAAACAATCTTCTCAATGGGTTTGACGATATAGATTTTTTGGTAGCTAAAAGAGAAGAAATTGTCAATTTTGCTTTTGATCGACCTTTCTGAAATTCATCATGTCAAATCACACTGAGCGTAAGGTTGAAATTTTAGATACTACCTTACGGGATGGCGAACAGACTTCCGGTGTGTCTTTTACTGCCACCGAAAAATTAACTCTTGCCAAGTTGCTTCTCAATGAACTCAAGGTTGATCGTATTGAGGTTGCTTCAGCTAGAGTTTCTGAAGGTGAATTCGAAGCAGTAAAAAGCATCGTCAAATGGGCAACTCAGAATAAATTATCCAATAAGGTTGAGGTGCTTACTTTTTTGGACAATGGTCAATCACTTCAATGGCTTTTACAGTCCAAAGTAAAGGTCCAAAACATTCTTTCAAAGGGTTCTTTGAATCATTTGAAGCACCAGCTAAAGCAAACTCCATCTCAACATTTTCAAAAGGTTAAACAATCTATTGAATCAGCAAATGACCACGGGATTATTTCAAATGTGTACTTAGAAGATTGGAGCAATGGAATGAAACATTCCAGACAATATGTATTAGACTATATTGAATTTTTAGCCGCTCAGAAGACTAAGCGAATTTTGCTGCCCGATACATTGGGAATTTTAAACCCTTCTCAATTATCAGACTACTTGACCGAAATATTGGAATTATATCCCCATACCCATTTTGATTTTCACGGGCATAATGATTATGATTTTGGTGTAGCCAACGCATTTGAAGCGGTTAAGGTTGGTATCCATGGACTCCATCTCACAATAAATGGTATGGGTGAGCGAGCAGGAAATGCACCTTTAGAGAGTGTAGTGGTTGTCATCAAAGATTTTCTCCCTAGTATTAAAATCAATGTTGATGAATCCGCATTATTTAGGGTAAGTAAATTGGTAGCTACACTTTCGGGGATCCATATACCAAAGAACAAACCGGTGGTAGGGGCTAATGTTTTTACACAAACCGCAGGTATTCATGCAGACGGAGACAAAAAAAACGATTTATACTTCAACGATTTATTGCCTGAGCGATTTTCACGCTCCCGTCGTTATGATCTAGGAAAAACTTCAGGTCGGGCCAATATCGAAAAAAACCTACAAGAGTTGGGCTTGACACTTGATGAAGATCAAATAAAAAAGGTTACCAAAAGAGTCATTGAATTAGGAGATAAAAAAGAGCAGGTCAGTATTGAGGATTTACCTTTTATAATTTCAGATGTATTAGGAAATGGCGATGACAAAATCGTCCGAATAAAATCATTTGTATTAACTCATTCAAAAGGACTAAAACCTTCAACAAGTGTATCTGTCCAGATAGGTGAAAAGCTTTTCGAGGAGAACGCATCAGGTGATGGACAATACGATGCTTTTTGGAGCGCCTTAAACAAGATTTATTCAAGACAAAAGATGAATTTACCTGAACTGGTGGATTATTTTGTCCGTATACCCCCAGGAAGCAGCTCCGATTCATTATGTGAAACTACGATTACTTGGCAGGATTCAAAGAAGCAGTTCCGTACCAGAGGTTTAGATTCTGACCAAACCGTCTCAGCAATTAAGGCCACAGAAAAAATGCTCAATATCATTTACGGGTCTTAAACCCCAAAATTATTCCATCAGGTTAAAGTAATGCTTGGCCAAAATCTCCAAGAAATTTTATAGATATTTTTCTATTTCAAATAGAACCTATTCTCTTGTTATTTTAAGCCTTGGTTCACTATATCAATATAACCCCTGATAATCTCAAAGGATAAACCCACCAAATCCCTGTCTCTTGAACTTCTAATCCCTATAGGTTTTTTGGCAATTTCGAAATTAAACCTTTCTACCATTTCATTTAATCTCTGCAAATCGACTAAAGGAACTTCAAGGGATACCAATTCCGAATTATCATCATCAAAATCATTGAAATCTCTTTTATCTAAAACGCTCATACCTTATCTTGATAGTTAACTCCCTAATCAAATCAATAACCTTTTCCCTCAATCAAATTAATGATAAACCGTATTGTCATAAATGTCAATATCATAAAAAGATTTTGGTCTTGAAAAGTATATGCAAATTACACAATACAAGACGTACAACTCTATACCTAAATACAGAATGTCTGACCTAGATATAGGCCACGAAATCTCAAGCCCCTTATCGGAACTTAAAGAAGTGCTCTTTCTTTATGATTTTAGTTTACAGATAACAAAATTTATTGGTTGAAATCTATTCGATCTGATGCCAACCAAAAAGTTCGGTAGGTTTGTTCATCAGGTTAAAAACCAAGGCAGAGTTATCGGTCTAATATACCACCTGATTCATCTTTAGAGTTACCAATTAATTTATATAGGTTTGAAGGTTATGAAGCCTATCGTCAGTTTTCTTCGTGTGCTTTTTCATCGTGGAACATCATATTATCTCTGACATTCCAAAAATTCCCATTGCACCTGGAATTAAATCCGAAAAATTAGGTTTCACCATATTCTTCTATTCTTTCTGGACATTCTGGACACTCCGGACAATCTTCTCCACCCATGCTAAACCAAATTGCAAACCCTAAAAAAAATATTGATACTGCCAATAAAAATATTATGGCTTGAAAACAACCACTTACCGTCCATTTGTTTTTGATCGTTTTAAAGCCCATATTGAAATCTCTTTCATCTAAAATGCTCATGCTTTATCTTGATAGTTAACTCCCTAATCAGATCAATAACCTTTTCCCTCAATCGAATTAATGATAAGTCGTATCGTCAGAAATGTCAATATCATAAAAAGATTTTGGTCTTGAAAAGTAAATGCAAATTACACAATACAAGACATACAATTGTGTACCTAAAATTGGAATGTCTGATCTAGGATATAGACCACTAAATTTGCTTTTCGTTAACAAAAACAAGTGCTCTTTCTTTATGATTTTAATTCTATGGAGATAATAAAATTTTTGAGGTGCTCTATTTAAGCGCTTACTAGATTTTTTCCTTATTGACCATTTTTGTAATCCTATTGTTGAATAATTGTCTCTTTATTTTGTGAATGGTTTAACTCATAAGCAGAACACATTGAAATGCTTATTCAGGTTAAACTCGCTTCCCCATGAATAGGTTGTCCGTATCCAAGACTTTATCCGGTGGCTCATGGCATGAAAAGCCACTAAGTTGAGACCATTGTTGCTTTCAATCTGCGTAATGTTATGATTCTTGGTTATTTGTCTATATCCTTTCCATTTGTCGGTAGTTATCTGGGCGGACTTACTGATATGGTTGGCAAAGATGGACTCAAGAGAGCGTGCCGAGAAATCTTCTATGCCCATGGCATACATACGCCTAAGCTTTCCCTCCTTTGTAAGCTGAAGGGCTGTTACTGCTTTCTTTTTCTTGGTATGATAGCTACGCCCCATTTTTCCTTGTTCCACTCCACCCAGAACGAACTCGTCCACATTTACTATACTATCCATAGGGTACTTGCCACTGGATTCCATAGCCTCTCTGACCTTGTGCATAAACAGACGGGGAGTCTTTACGGTTACTCAATAGCGAACAGCCGTGTACCTTGCAGAAAGACTCTTGGTGGTGGTAGACATCTCAAAGCAGATGAAAAAAGCGTTGCGTACACCGAACTTTACCTTGTGGAACAAGGTATTAGATGTATCTGATTCGGCATGACTGCAGATGTAGTTCGTGGCGGGAAAATCCTTACGTTCCTGACAGTCTCCGTGTAAGCATTTGACGCATTTGAAGCCGTCATTCCATTTGATTTCGGAGAGGTATTTCTTGCAATCTAAGTCCGTTTTGAAACATTCAGAAAACTCTAACAGAAATACTCATAATAGTCCTTTATTTTTTATTGACATCTAACACATGAAATTAAATAGTTACCTCAAATCATTTTTTCACGTGTGGGCATCCACAACAAAAAACCCTCGTATAATTAGTTTTTAATTATACGAGGGTTTCATAACTTATGTGCTATTACATTTTGGTAAAATAATGAACTCTTGCCAAACTATATGGACAATACTTCTGTTCTATACCAAGGGGGCATACATTTTAATACGAACACCTCAATGGTGGGTGTTTAATTTTAATCCAATTGGGATTTGCATTATCGGCGAAACGACTACAGTCTCTCACAATTGGCACCTTCCATCCACTAAGATCTTGGTTAAAAGCGGGAGTGTCACCATAACTATCATCTGCAAACATATATTCCATATTTTTCACTTTTCTTGTATCCCAATCATTTAATGGTTGATTGAATTTATCTGCATCATAAAACATCGCTCTCATGTTGGTTACATTGCTTACATCCCAATCATTTAGCGGTTGGTTAAAAGAATCTGCTCGATTGAACATAGATCTCATGTTGGTTACATTGCTTACATCCCAATCATTTAGTGGTTGATTGAAAGATTGGGCGTTATAAAACATTTGTTCCATATCTGTGATTTTACTTACATCCCAAGACCTTATATCTCCATTAAAAGATTTAGCTTGTGCAAAAATCCTATCCATATTGGTAACGTTACTAGTATCCCATTTATTTAATGATTGGTTAAACCCTGAATACTCAAACATTCTTTCCATTGTAGTTACACTACTGGTATCCCAACCATTGAGGGTATTGTTAAAAGCGGGAGTGTCATCATAACTATCATCTGCAAACATATAACTCATATATTTCACTTTTCTTGTATCCCAATCATTTAGTGGCTGATTGAATTTATCCGCATCATAGAACATCGCCCCCATATTGGTTACATTGCGTACATCCCAATCATTTAGTGGTTGGTTAAAAGAATCTGCAAGCTGAAACATCCCAAACATATTGGTTACATTGCTTACATCCCAATCATTTAGTGGTTGATCGAATTCACGTGCTTCTGCAAACATATTTTCCATATTGGTTACATTGCTTACATCCCAATCATTTAGCGGTTGATTGAAAGGAGACTCACGGAACATCTCTTGCATATTGGTTACATTGCTTACATCCCATGACCTAATATCTTGATAAAATGTTTTTCGACCGTAACGATTATATAACAATCGACTCATATCCGTAATTAAACTGGTAACTGCATTTTCTACAAGATCTCCATTCAAAATTAACTGTTCTAATGTTTCACGACTCACAATAATATATTCGACCTTTCCTTTCTCATCTGTTCCGTAGTCTACTTCTACGGTACTACCTATCAATTCTGCTGCCCTACTATTCAAATTGCCATTTGTATCAAAGTATTGATCTGCGTCATGCAATTTTATGGTGACACCATTGCTAGCTATACACAAAGCCGGATTAGTCCCTTTAATTATTTTACACTCATCATTTCTAGTTAATTCTATATCATCAAAGGGACAATTCGCCTTAGACCCAACACAAATTTCTCTCCTATCGGTGTTATTAGCAATAACATTGTCTCTCCATGAACTTAGGTCATGACTGAAGTTTTTAGCATTATAAAACATTCGGTACATATTGGCTTCACTATTGATGCTCCAACCACTAATATTCTGATTGAACTGAATGGCTCCGGAAAACATTTCGCCCATATGGATCACATTGCTGAGTTTATCTTTCCAATCGCCAATATTTCCATCAAAAGCAACAGCCCCCCGAAACATACTTCTCATATTGGTCACATTGCCTACTTCCCAACTGCCGATATCTCGATTAAAAGCCACAGCCCCATCAAAAAGACTCCTCATATTGGTTACATTGCTGACATCCCAACCGCTGATATCTTTATTAAAAGCCTTGGCATTAGCAAACATCCATCCCATATCGGTTACATTGCTCACATTCCAATCATTTAGTGGTTGATTGAAAGATTCTGCGTTGTAAAACATTGCATACATATTTCTAGCATCACTGACATTCCAATCACTAATATCCTGATTAAATTCGGTGGCAGCCGAAAACATATAGGATAAATCAGTGGCATTACTTATATTCCATTTTTCTAAATTTTGATTAAAGGAAGTAGCACCACAGAACATACCATAGAAAGTACTTACTTTGCTGGTATCCCAATCACTAATATCCTGATTAAAAGCCACAGCCCCAGCGAACATCAAAGTCATATCTATTACATTACCCACATTCCATTTAGAGATGTCTTGATTAAAGTCCATATTATTTACTTCGGCATTTCTATTGGCTCTATTTTGGTTTCTTAGGTCTATCTGGCTTACACTTGGAAGTTCATCACTCAAAGCAAACATACGCTCCATTGTGGTTACCTTACTAACATCCCAATCGCTGATATCTTGGTCAAAACTCGTGCTTCCTAGGAACATCCTACTCATATCCGTCACATTACTGACATCCCAGGAACTGATATCTTGGTTAAAACTTGAGTTCCCCTCAAACATTTTACTCATATCGGTCACATTACTGACATCCCAGGAACTGATGTCCTGATCAATCTCGTCATCCCCCATAAATAATTCGCTCATGTCTTCCACATAAGTGGTCACTACATTCTCAATGTCTTCACCATTTTTCACTTTACTGCGAAGCATCTCATCATCCACCACAACCAATTCGACCTCTTCCTCTTGATCATCAACATTGATTGTTATCGTTTCCCCAATCAGATGTTCGTTTCCATCTTCTATCTTGATGGTACCCTTTTCATCAATGGTTATCGGAGTTGCCGATATTTCGGTAAATACTGCTTCTATCTGGCAATCTTTCTCCACAGTAAAACTGATTTCTAGTTCCTCTTTGCTAAAATCGCCACAATTGCTGGTCCATTCTGTCAGCTCATAGTTTTCATCCGGCTCTGCTGTTATCGTTACCGAATCCCCATGCTCCACAACGGTTGTCGGGGTGATGCTACCACCTTCCTCGGAACTTGTGCTTGTGGTGATTGTTCTGGGCTGTTTCATAAATACTGCTTCCAGCTGACAATCCCCCTGTACAGTAAACTCTACTTCTGGATTTGTTGGTTCCGATAGCGTTGGACAATCCGAATCTTCATTTGTTTTCCATAAGCTGAATTGAAAGTTCTCTTCGGGGATTGCCGTGAAGGTAACCGTATCACCCTGTACTTTATTGAGTTCTGTCTGTTCATCAATGGAACCTCCCGAGGTGGAGGTAGCGGTGATGGTGTAAGGTATTTTTTCAAACACGGCTGATACCTGACAATTCTTGGATGCGGTGAAGGATATTTTTAGATTGTTTTTATCAAATGTTCCACAATCGCCGGTCCATTCTTTTAATTGATAGTGCTCTAGGGCTGTGGCAGTAATGCTCACGGACTGACCACTTTCAATCGTTTGATTTCCGGTGATTGTACCTCCTGTTCCTGCTGAAGTGGAGATAGTGTACTTCTCAGTTTGGGTTGGCTCAGGCGTTTCCGGTGTCATAACTGTTGGCGGTTCATTTGGTTCAGGCATACCATCATCACTACAGGAAAATAGAATGACCACAAGCATCAAAATTTTATACTTGTGGAATAAAGTGTAAAATAAATTTAGATTCATCATATGTATTAATAGGATTGTTTTTAAGGTTGTTGTTCACTGGTGAATTGTGATAGAGAGATAGGTTGGTACTGGTTGAGACTGGTGTGGAGCCTCGTCAAAAAGCTCTTCCACTGGGTAGGGATGTACTCTCTTTGCTCTGGGGCACTCTCAAAAGAGTATTTATCATTGTATTTATCGTTTATTTGACCACAGAGATCACCATGGTACGCATCAGCAATACCATCAATGTCTTTTATCGTAGGCAGATCCAGATTTCTTTTGACTTTGACATCTTGGATCACCTGATCGATGTATGGACAAAAAGCATCCACTTGATCAGGAGGTTGATAATCGGATAGGAAAGCAGAAAGGGCTAGTACTTCATCCATCAAATCGTCCCAATTGGCGTTTAGAAAGTTTTTTCGTACGGCATGATCGTCTTTCCAAATGGTAGCACAATCTTCTATCACTGATTGGCTTTTGCCGTTATCCTCTGTAAAGCCTATGGTAGCAATGTATTGTTCTACATCCTTACCCTTTCCTAGTGGTTCTTTTATTTCTTCCAGTAATTCGAGGACTGCATTTTCATATTCTTGGCATGAAATGGGAGCGAGACTTCGGTACTTTTTGATGATGCCTCCAAGGGTTGCATTCCCTACTCTGATGATTTTGGCATCGCTATCGTTGGGGGTATAGAGTGTCCAATCGTTGTTATAGCGTAAAAGAGTCCGGTAAAACTCTTTGATGGTGGAAAGATCCCCTTTCTCTGCATAGTCCACGGCATCAATTCCGGACCATAAGTTTCCATCGATCAGTTCATAGCTAGCAGCAGTTACCCCGACTATGCTGCGTAATACTCCGAATTGATTTTGTGATTGCCAGAGAAATCGAAGTTCTACGACATAGGCAATCTGTCCTTCCACCTGCTGGGGGATAATGCGGACAGTATCCAAGATGAGGTGGACATTATTGTTGGTCCGATATTCATCATAGAGTTGTTTGTTTCTAAGGGCGGGATTTTCTTTCAATAAACGTTCAAATCCATCTTTCAACAAATCGCTGATTAGGTCTTCTGCTTCGATATCGAGATCTATTCCAGTATAAAATTGTTTAGTTGAAATAGAAGATGAACACTTCTTTGGGAAGCCGAAAGCAGAGCAGAAGCCTATGCTAGGAGACTCGAAAAAAGAAAAGTGATGGGTAAAAAGTGGGCTGTGTTTTAGCCTAAGTGACTGATATTCAGAATAATCTGGGGGGGGGTATTTCTAATAGCTGATTCGTTCATCGCAACAAATATAATAGTTTTTTGTATCAAGCAACCTCATCGAAAAAAGAGTTTTTTAAGGATTATTGAATTTGCACTAGAATCTTTTGTGGATGTTTTACTGAAAATAATACTGGATTTTGTTGGAAGAATAAAGAAACTTATACACGAATAATTTCGTAAAGTGCATTACAGCCGAATAACTCATATTAGGAGTAATCTAGTGAGACCTTTGCACTAAATTTTAGTAATAGCATTAGAATATGTGAATTAATCGAGTTTAGAAATTTATTTGACATTGACTTAAAATACTTGTATAATTCAACTCATTGTTGTATCTTGGCTTTCGCTATGCGTTTCAAATCTTGTCATTCTATACAAATGAGTTTTTTCGAACCACACCAACACTAGGAGTGCCTCCTCATCAAGCTAATTTTTCAAACAAATCAACACCATCATTGACTGGAAACCAATCGAAGAGTATATAGTCATTCATTATAAGCCCGGTAAAAAGCAAAGAGGTCAAAAAGCCTATCATCCGATGATCCTATTTAAAATGCAGTTGATTTCGGCATGGTATGGTCTTTCAGATGTTAAAACAGAAGACTTGACTATGGATAGCATCAGTTTTTGTCGGTTTTGTGGCTTAGAATTAATGGACAGTGTTCCTGACCATATCACTTTATCCTGATTTCGTTCGGAATTGACTAGAAAGGAGTTGTATCAGCCCATCATATTGATGGTGAACAAACGATGACCCGAAAAGGGGTTGATGGTCAAAGGCACAGCCATCGTTGATGCATCGCTTACCTTGAGTCCTTTTTCTCCGAAGGGGAAGTTGGATCATCAAATGGCTGAGGATAGAAAAGAAGATACCCGTTCAGATACGGAAGTAATGGAAGAAGAGAAATATCACCAGAAGAAAGAAGAAGAAAGTCCCCATGCGGATCATGAAGCTCGGTGGTTTAAAAACAGGTGCGTCACCTGGTAGCGTTTAAAGACCTACTTTGGCTACAAGAGGCATATAGCGACTAAGGATGATGGCTTGATACTTGGTGTTCATACCACTCCTACCAATGAGCATGATAGTCAGGGGTTGGAGAAAGTTCCTGAAGATGAGCGTACAGAGGTGATGGGGAAAAAGGGTATAAGTCCAAAAAAATGATCGATTGCTGGAAGAAATGGGCAGTAAGTCATTGATTATGGAAAAAGGATATAGACACAAGCCCCTGACAAAGGAACCGAAACAGAGAAATAAAGAGATTAGTAAGAAATGATGGAGCGAGAAACAGACTTTTGGTGGTTTACATCGGGGTTTGGTTGCCATATCACTAGGCTGAAAGGCTTAGAGAAAGTTCATCATCAGCATATATTATACCATAACGAACACTACATTACTCAATAAGTTTATATGTTTACTCTACGGTTAAACAACTTAGGCATTAAATTTTCTATGAGTAAATATAATGTTTAAATGGTATTAGAGGCTATAGTATACCATTTGAAGCGTTCTCCGGGATTGGTGTATCTGATGGTAAAATAAGGTGTAAAGAAAGCGGAAAATAAGCCTATTAGGGCATGATATGGATATATTTAGTGAAACATTACCAAGAAAAAGATGACTATAAGTACGAATTGAGTAATTACTAAGTAAAAAAACCAAAAATTGGGTTAAGCCAGAAAATGCAAAGGTCTCCAGTAGTTAAAAAATTTACGAAAATTCCCTAGCTTCGGAAGGATAACACTAGCAGATACCCAATAAATGACATCTTAAGCCGTGTTAGAAAACATAAGTCTAAATTAGTTACATTTCGACCTGAATTAGTGCAAAGCATTAGATTAGAATTTTGATATGAAACTTAGAATTGCAGTTTTACCCGGAGATGGAATAGGAGGCGAAGTAATAGAACAAGCTACCAGGGTATGTGAGGCTATCGCCAATAAATACAACCACCAGATCACCTGGGTTAAAGCCCTAACCGGTGCTAGTGCAATCGATGCAGTAGGAGAACCCTATCCAGATCAAACCCACCAGATTTGTGTGGATTCTGATGCCGTAATGTTCGGAGCTATAGGAGATCCTAAATACGATAACGATCCGTCAGCAAAAATAAGACCAGAACAAGGTCTGCTGAAAATGCGACAAAAACTAGGGCTGTATGCAAATATCCGCCCCACTTTTGTTTTTCCCTCTTTGATGGATCGCTCACCCCTAAAGAGAGAGAGAATCGAAAATACAGACCTAGTCTTTGTGCGAGAATTAACAAGTGGAATTTACTTCGGAAAAAGAGGACGCCTCGATAATGGAAAAACCGCTTTTGATACCTGTACCTATAAAAAATTTGAAATTCAACGAATTGCAAAAAAAGGATTTGAACTAGCAGCATCACGAAAAAAGAAACTATGCTGTGTAGATAAAGCCAATGTTCTCGAAAGCTCACGCCTCTGGAGAGAAACCCTACAAGAAATGGAAACAGACTATCCAGAGATTAGCGTTAGCTATGAATTCGTCGATGCAGTTGCCATGCGACTCATCCAATGGCCTAGTGATTACGATGTCTTGATCACTGAAAACCTCTTTGGAGATATTCTTACCGATGAAGCTTCTGTAATCTCAGGCTCCATGGGTTTAATGCCCTCAGCATCTGTAGGTGATAAGGTGTCCCTCTATGAACCCATTCACGGGTCATACCCCCAAGCTGCAGGTAAAAATATCGCCAACCCCCTGGCTACGATTTTGTCAGCAGCAATGATGTTTGAAATGAGTTTTAATCTAAACCAAGAAGCCTCCCACATCAGAGAAGTAGTAAACCAATCAATAGAATCCGGGTATGTCACCGAAGATTTAGCCGAAACCCCTAAACATAAGAGCTACTCAACAACAGATGTTGGTGATTATCTGGTACAGCAAATACTAACCTAAACTTTCCATGAAAAAATTCCTTATGCCACATTTAAGCATTATTGCACTATTTACCTGCTTTCACTGTTTTGGTTATGTGATTTTAAATGATCCTCCTAAAATTGCTATTTGTGGTATCGGAATCGAGTCAAGTACCTTTTCACCAGCGGTAACCAAACTGGATGCATTTAAAGTTCGAAGAGGTGAAGAAAATTTTGATAGCTATCCCTTTTTATCAGAAGGTACTCCCCTAAGAAATGCTGCGGAATGGATACCCCTATTAAGAGCACGATCAATTCCTGGGGGAATTGTCGAAAGAGAAACCTACGAATCCTTAACCAAAGAAATACTGGAGTTATTGCAGCAAGAAGGTCCCTTTGATGGAATCTTTTTTGACATTCATGGCGCAATGAGCGTCCAAGATCTTGATGATCCTGAAGGAGACCTGATAGAGCGAATTAGAAAAGTAGTAGGAAATCATGTGATGATTTCAACTTCCATGGATTTGCATGGGAATGTCAGCAAAAAACTTGCAAAATTTAGCGATTTGATTACTTGTTATCGGATGGCTCCACATGAAGATGCTCTAGAATCTAAAGAGAGAGCAGCCCAAAATTTAGTGGATAGATTAACCAATGGACTAGGAAAGCCTCCCTTTAAGGCTTGGGTAAAGGTTCCTATTTTGTTGCCCGGTGAAAAGACCTCCACAAGAGTTGAGCCTGCCAAAAGCCTCTATAGCCAAATTCCAGATTTGGTTAGCCAAGAAGGGATTATTGACGCAGGTATTTGGATGGGATACCCATGGGCCGATGAACCAAGAAATCACGCGGTAGTCATGGCAGTAGGAGATGATGAAGAACTAGTCGGAAATGTCGCTCACCAACTCGCACTTAATATGTGGAATGTCCGAAATGAATTTCAATTTGTAGCACCAACAACTACCCTAGATGAAGCTCTCTCCCAGGCAATTTCAAGTGACAAAAGACCATTCTTTATAAGCGACATGGGAGACAACCCTACCGCTGGTGGTTCCGGCGATGTCACCTGGACACTTGAAAAATTATTGCACTATGATGAACTACAGAAAGAAAATGCCCCCAAAGTAGTTTATGCCTCAATACCCGGACCTGATTTGATACAAAATGCTTCAAAATCGAAAATTGGCCAGAAAATCTCTGGAACTGTCGGTGCTCTAGTCGATGATCGTTATGCCCCTCCAATAAAACTCAATGGGATACTGATGTCCTATAAGGAAGGAGATTCTAATGCGGAAATTGAATTGGTTATCCGGATAGGCAATATAGATGTAATCGTCACCAAAAAACGAAAGCCATACCACCATATAAGGGACTTTACCGATTTGGGTATTGATATAACATCAAGTGATATCGTCATTGTAAAAATAGGATATCTAGTACCCCAGTTGTACGAAGCACAAAACGGTTGGCTGATGGCCCTTACTCCAGGCGGAGTAGATCAAGATTTAAAAAGACTAGAATATAAAAGAATTTCTAGACCAATGCATCCACTCGACAATTTTGACCAACAACCCAATTTAAACCCCATATTCATTACAGTAGTCAAGTGAATAAATCAGTTTACCGTTCATTGCATTTGATGTATGAAGAAAATAAGGGCATGGATAGTAACGGCTAGACTACCAACATTATTGCTTTCTGTATCTGGTATTTTAGTTGGTGGTTCACTGACTATTAATTCACATGGATTTTCCTGGATTGTTTTTTTGATGATTCTGATGACAGCTATTTCCCTACAAATACTGGCCAATTTTGCTAACGATTATGGTGATTTTGTAAAAGGTACCGATGACGAAGAAAGAAAAGGCCCCAAAAGATCTCTCCAACGAGGACTATTGACTATACGAGAAATCAAAAGAGCCATCAGTATTATGATTATTTTGATCATTGTATTGAGTCTTGGTTTCTTAAGCATTTCATTTGGCTTAGCCCATTTCGATTATTTTGTTTTTATTGGATTGATTTTGGCATTATCAATAATAGCAGCACTGAAATATACCGTAGGGAAATTTGCATATGGATATAGCGGTCTAGGTGATTTGAGTGTGTTGTTGTTTTTTGGAGTCTTTTCTGTTTTGGGTACTCAGTTTATCATGAGTCATCAAATCTCATTCAATGGAGTTATATGGGCATTTATAATAGGATTATGCTGTGTAGCAGTTCTCAATATCAATAATATCAGGGATATAGAAAACGACCGAAATAAGGGTAAGATCACTTTAGCAGTTATCTTGGGAATTAGAGGATCTTTTCTATACCACTACCTGCTGATTTTATCGGTGATACTAGCCATTGGATATCTCAAATTTGTTCGACCCGGAAATCACCTTTTTCAGATAATTGTTTTCGGCTCGGTAATTATTTTACTTATATCAAATACACTATACCTATCAAGAGCCAAAAAATTGAGCAAGATGAATTTGACATTGAAACAAATGTCACTAATTACATTTCTGATTGGATTTATTTTATTTTTCGAATCACTATTTTCAATATAAGATCATGAAAGCCAGATACACAAAAAGGATTCTAAAATTTAAAGTTCCCGCTGGTACATCAAGAGGTCAATTAACCTCAAAAACATCTTATTTCATCATTCTGAAAAAAGGAAAGTATACAGGCATAGGAGAATGTAGTATCATTCCTAACTTGAGTATTGATGATCGTCCGGATTTTGAAGAGAAACTTCAAGAAACAATACAAGCAGTAAACAAAGGTAACACACTTCCCAGCTTGTCCGGATTTCCAGCGATTAGAACTGGTATAGAAATGGCCCACAGTTCATATTTAGATAAAGAGTTGCTCGGTGTAAAGGGACACGCCTATACTAAAGCATATAAACCAGTACCAATCAACGGGCTGGTGTGGATGGGTAATTACCAGTATATGAAAGACCAGATCAATCATTTGATATCTCAGAAGTATAAGTGTATCAAGATTAAGATAGGATCTATTGATTTTGAAAGCGAACTGGCACTGGTAAAATATATTAGAGAGAAGTATTCGAAAAGAATAAAAATTCGGTTGGATGCCAATGGAGCGTTTTCATATGAAGAAGCACTTGATAAAATTGCTCAACTAAGTGAATTTTCTATTCATTCCATAGAACAACCAATTAAGACGAGAAAACCAGATGACATGAGAAAACTTCGCAGAAAAAGCTCAATTCCGATTGCACTTGATGAAGATATCACTATTGCAAGTAAACTTTCATATGAAGAAAAATCGCTATTCCTTTTTTTTGTTAAGCCTCGTTACATTGTTCTAAAACCAAGCTTGATTGGGGGGTTTAGCCAAGTCAATGAATGGATCGAAATTGCCGATTCTTTGAAGGTGCGATGGTGGATGACAAGTGCTCTGGAAAGTAATGTTGGATTGAATGCACTAGCCAATTGGCTCGCCCAGTTTAATATAAAATTGGAGCAAGGTCTCGGGACAGGTTCTTTGTTCACCAACAATATTCAAGTGCCAATAAGAACCAATAATGGATTTATAGAAATGGATCCAAAAGGAGAGTGGCAAAAATTGAAAACAATATAAAAAACTGTTTTGTGAATAACCCCAGAATTTTTAAGGAACCCTTTTCGTATTATCTATTCGGGTCTTTATTAATTGTTGTTTTCTCTTTTATAGGAGGATTGTTATTTATGTCATTGGTCACCACAATGAAACTAGATTTCACATCTTTGCATCCCGAGTTTGGTCACAATATCACATTTCTTACTGCCCTGGTTCCCTTTCTTTTTGGTCTTATGGGGCTAATTTTTGCCGTTCGATTCATACACAAGAGAGAATTTTCCACCCTGATTTCAAATCGTATAAATAAAATATCTCCGCAAAACCATTTTCCTCTCACTGATGCGTCTACTGAAAATACAGATGATCATGTAGAGGTTGAGAATAATAACACCAAAAGAACTTCGATTGATTTTTCGCGGATATGGTTTTCATTCTTATTGATCTCTTTTCTATCTGTATCATTCTATACACTGGAAATAGTGTTAAACCCGGAATTATACCATTGGAACTTTCAATTTAAGCCTTTCTTATTGTTGGCTCTTATTAGTCTCCTATTCATTCCTATCCAAGCAGGTCTGGAAGAATTAATTTTTCGGGGGTATCTGATGCAAGGATTCCAAAAAATCACTAGAAAAAGATGGATTCCAATTGTATTAACTTCATTGATATTTGCATCTCTTCACCTTTTAAATCCTGAAATTGAAAAATATGGTATTGACTTTGCCGCAACTTTTCTTTTTTTTGGGTTAACTACCGGAATCATAGCTTATATGGATGATGGAATTGAATTGGCAATTGGAACGCATATTGCCAATAATTTGTTCATCGTTTTGATGATTAGTACAGATTGGGCAGTTTTTCAAACCGATGCTTTATACAGAACATCTTATGAACCCAAACTCATTGAATACTATTATAGTATCCTCATCATAACTACAATTTATTTTTTCGTATTTGCAAAAAAATATCGATGGAGAAATTGGAAAGAGCGATTGTTAGGTTCTCATTGATTAATGGAGAGAAGATTTGGTATAGTCCATGAGGATTTTCGTCTCAACGGATTTAGATTTTGGGATGAATTTGACACGCTGAATGATTTGCCAAAATTTTTCGATAAGTACTTAGACTTTAGTGATTCTGAACTAACTATTTTTCTTCAACAATGGATAGAGAATTCTTCGATAGAAATAAAAACTTCAGGAACGAGTGCCAAGCCCAAAACCTTTGAGGTTAAGAGACAATATATTTTGAATTCGGTTAAAATGACAGCTGAATACTTTGAACTCAACAACGCTAAATCTGCTCTTCACTGTTTACCTATAGAATATATAGCAGGTAAAATGCAACTTGTAAGAGGATTGATTTTGGGCTTGGATCTACACATGATAAAACCAGCGATATGTCCCCTAAAAAAAGATCAATACTTCGATTTTGCTGCCTTGACACCACAACAAGTGTCTGGTTCCATAGACTACTTAGAAAATATAAAAACCCTACTAGTTGGAGGTGGGGTATTTAGCCATATACTTCAAAGGCTCATCAAGAAATTGAATGCTAATGTATACGAATCTTTTGCGATGGCAGAAACTCTTTCGCATATAGCCGTAAGAAAACTAGAAGATCCTCGTGGGGTTTTTACTTGCTTGCCAAACATTAACATTTCAATAGATTACAGATCCTGTCTGGTTATTCAGGCCAAACATTTAGGAGTAAAAAGATTGATAACTAACGATAAAGTTGAACTTATACAGAAAAATAGATTTAAATTTCTGGGGAGGTTTGATTTTTTGATCAATAGTGGTGGCATAAAATTAATTCCAGAAGTGCTTGAACAGAAATTCTCAGAGCATATCAACACCAATTATTTTGTTTCTTCTTTACCAGACGATGTATTGGGGCAAAAAGTCATATTGGTGCTGGAAGAAAAAAGGAATTTATTCCCCGAACATATCGCTAGAAAAATCAAAGAGGACTCCAAGACTAAAAAATATCAAATACCTAAAGAAATTCATGTTGTCAAAAAATTTATGAGAACCGAATCAGGTAAGATCATCCCTTCAAAGACAATGAGAATCAAGCCAGCAGAAATTTTATACCTGTAGAATTCCCATATTGAACTTTTTGGACACAGGGTTATGATTGGCCATTTCTATTCCCATTGAAATCCATTTTCTTGTTTCTGCAGGATTGATTATCTCGTCAACCCACATTTTTGATGCAGCAAATACACTAGACTCTTGTTTTTGATACTCAGACTTTATTTTTTCTATATCCAATAGTCCATTATTAGTATTGTTCGATTGGCTTTTCTTTTGTAAGTCAAACAATACTTTTGAGGCTTGATCTTTACCCATGACGCCAATTTGGGCACCAGGCCAGGCCAAAATAAAACGTGGGTCAAAGGCCCGGCCACACATGGCATAATTACCAGCTCCGTAGGAATTTCCAATCACTATTGTGAATTTTGGAACAACTGAATTGGCTACTGCATTGACCATCTTGGCCCCATCTTTTATAATACCACCGTGTTCTGCTCTCTTTCCAACCATAAATCCCATCACATCTTGTAAAAACACTATTGGTATACTTCGTTGATTACAATTTGCGATAAATCTGGTTGCCTTATCGGCACTCTTACTATAGATGACACCTCCGAGCTGTATTTCACCGTTTTGGTTTATTTTTTTTGATCGTTGATTGGCTACAATACCTACAGACCATCCTTCGATTCGGGCAAAAGCAGTGATTAAAGTCTTCCCATACTCACTTTTGTATTCATCAAACGAGTCTGCATCAACTAAATGCTGCAAAAGACTATAACTATCATAGGGTTCCCATGAGTTTTCAGGGACCGTATCAGCGATTTTTGAATAGTTCTTTAGGGGGTTTTTGGCTTCTATTCTCTTGAATCCAACTAGGGCTGGCTCGGGTATTTTCTCAATTAAATCTCGAATGATTTGAAGGGCATGTATATCATCCTTTGCTCTATGGTCAGCTACACCACTGATGGAAGTATGGGTTTGTGCACCTCCTAAGGTTTCGTTATCAATTTGTTCACCGATTGCTGCTTTGACCAAATGACTTCCAGCAAGAAAAATACTGGCAGTTTTTTCTACGATGATTATTTCGTCCGACATAACAGGTAAATAAGCCCCACCGGCAACACAAGGGCCCATGATGGCAGAGATTTGAACTACCCCCATTGAGGACATTATTGCATTATTTCGAAAAATCCTCCCAAAATGATCTTTATCAGCAAAAACTTCATTCTGAAGAGGTAAGAATATACCAGCACTATCAACCAGGTAAATGATTGGGATACGATTGGCCATAGCAATTTCTTGAGCCCTTAGATTTTTTTTAGTAGTCATTGGAAACCAAGCTCCTGCTTTGACTGTGGAATCATTTGCTACAATTATACAAAGGCGTTCATTGATTTTGCCCAAAACAACAATTACCCCGGCTGCCGGACATCCCCCAAATTGCTGGTAATGGCCGTATGCAGCAAGGCTGCCAATCTCGAACTGGACTGAATTTTTGTCTGTTAAATAATTGATACGCTCACGCGCACTGAGTTTGCCAAGCATCTTGAGTTTTGACATTTTGTTATGTCCACCGCCAAGCTTGGCTTCCGATTTCAAATCCTTGATTTCTTGCCAATAAGCCACAGTAAATAAATCAATTCTAAATCAAAAGAGAAAATGATATAGATATTTTTCTCCTTCGGACTTACAAAGTTATCTTAGATTTGAATTAGAGAGCACTATTTCAACTGAAGAAAGTTTGTCCCTTGACAATTAATGGGATGTATGTGATTGATTCAATCAGAATCTCCTAAATCTTTGTGAGACAAAATGAAGTACTTCAGGCAATGATTCTCTCCAATAGGTCCAAGTATGACCACCATTTCTTACTCGAAACTCATGGTTAACACCTTTTTTTCTCAAGGCTATATGGAGCATACTATTTCCTTCAAATAAAAAATCATCGTCCCCACAATCAATATAATAAGATACTTTGTTTAATTCACTTGTTGATGTTTCTTCTATTAACTTAAATGGATTGTAGTGGTTAAAATACGGTTCAAGTTTTTCAGGATCGTACTCAATTCCGGCATTTTGTAAAGAGACTTCCAACTCTTCAATTTTTGTTGCCCCAAACCATCCGCTCAATGGGGCACAGGCAATAAACAGATCTGGCCTATGTAGGGCATAAATCAGTGAGCCGCCACCTCCCATCGAAAGTCCTGCAATTGCTCTATAGCCTTTTTCTGGTTTTACCCTAAAAGTTTTTTCGATATGAGGAATAAATTCTTCAAAGAAAAAATCTTCATAAAGCCATTGTTCATCAATTGTGTTTACATAACCAATCACATTGGTGTCTGCATCGGGCATGACAATAATCATTGAAGTAGCACTACCCTCGGCGATAGCTTGATCAGCTATAAATTTAACTTCACCAAACTGAACCCATCCGGTTTGGTTATCACTATAACCGTGTAAAAGATAAAGAACGGGATATTTTCTTGATGATGATTCATAATCAGGAGGTAAATAAACGGCATACTTTCGGTCCATATCTAAAATCTCACTACTTAAAATCATCTCATCAAAGACTCTTCCGTACTGGCTATATGATTTAATAGGATTAAATTGAAATAAAATCAGCAGAATAAAAACTGTCGAAATTGAACTAATAGAGTAGTAATTCATTATTTTGATTTAGGAATACAACAGTTCAGGGTGTTGATACCATTTGGTAAAATAATACCTGAAAGTTAAGATTTTCCATCCAATTAATTCTACCAGCATCAATCAACAAAATTTAACCGTAGATGCCAATGGCTTTACATCAAATTTAGATATAGTTAACAGGTCCTTTTTTTAAGGATCTTAAAATTAAAAAGATGCCAGCCAGGATTAAAGGAATGCTCAACCACTGCCCTGTACTTAATCCAGGGAGATATTCTTCGATTCCACCTTGTTTTTCTTTTACAAATTCAATGATAAAACGAATCGTAAACATACCGGTAAACATTACTCCAATGAGGTATCCTGGATAATTTCTCTTGTTGGTTTTATATATTTTTCTAAGAAAGAGCCACAGAACAAAATATCCAACGACTTCATATAGTTGGGCCGGATGGCGTGGCGCGGTTTCGCCGTTGTTCAAAAAGACAACTCCATATTCGGTATTGGTGTATTTTCCGACTATTTCTGAATTGAAAAAATTGCCTATTCGAACAAAACAACCACCGATAGTGATGGGAATTGTGACTCGGTCTAAAAACCAAATAAAAGAGCGATATTTAAATCTACGCTGATAGATCCATAATCCCACAAGCACTCCGACTACTGCACCATGAGATGCCAAACCCTTGTATCCTGAGAAAGTATAACCATCTACAAGACCAAATAAAATTGATTTATTGGGAGTTTCTCTAATTGGAAGCAAAATTTCAATCAGGTGGTCCTTGTAATAGTCCCAACTATAAAAGAATACATCACCTAAACGTGCTCCTAGCAGAACAGCAATAACCATATAAGTTAGAAGGGATTCTAGTTGAGTAACTTTTACACCTTCATTCTGATAAATTTTGCGCATAATCACATAGCCAAGGGCAAATGCGATGATAAACATCAAAGAATAGTAATGAATTCCGAAATCTCCAATGTTGAGTAGGGTCTCGCTAGGCTCCCAATTAAATCTTAGTTGTACCATAAGTTGTCTTATCCTTGCAAAGGTAAGGTAATCAGCAAGAGTTTCAAAGAACCTTAGGGCACCGGATCATAGCCTGAACTTCCCCAAGGATTACATCGGCTGATTCTTTTCAAACTTAGAATTATTCCCTTAAACAGCCCATGCTTTCGAAGTGCTTTTAATGAATAAGCAGAACAACTGGGGTAGTGCCTACAAATAGGAGGTAAAAAGGGAGAGATAAATTTTTGATAAAAAAGTATCAAACCAACAAATGGAAATATCAGTATTTTCCGGATAACCATATTATTGGATGTAGTATTTCGTTCCAAGATTGGTATCCCTAATCTCTACTCCTATTTGGAATAATTCGTTCCTTATTTTGTCTGAAATGGAATAGTCTCCATTTTGTCGTGCTTCGTTTCTTAAATCGATCAAGATCTTGATTAAACTATCTTGTAGTTGGGTGTTTGTCTTTGAATTATTAGGCTCATCAATGGTCAGTCCAAGTACATCAACAAGAAATAGTCCGAGATGTTTTTTTAAATTTTTAATCATCTCGGGAGGGATTTTTTTTCCTGAAGATTTAATTTTTTGAATGAATTTAACTGCTGTAAAACACTGAGATATCAGCAAAGGACTGTTGAAGTCATCATTCATGACGGTCTGGGATTGGTTTAGCCATTGGTCAAAATCAAATTCGTACTCATCTGATCCATTTTGCAACTGATCGAGCATTTGGTATCCATAAATTAGGCGGTCTAGTCCTTTTTCTGAGGCTTCTAGGGCTGCTTCACTGATATCTAATACACTTCTATAGTGAGCTTGGAGCATGAAAAAACGCACTACATTCGGAGAATATGGCTTTTTCAGAAGTTTGCTTGTTCCATCAAAGATCTCATCGGGAAGTAGAAAACTACCGGTTGATTTGGCCATTTTTTTGCCGTTGAGGGTTAGCAAATTTCCGTGAATCCAATACTTAACGGGTGATTTCCCATTTACTGCGACACCTTGTGCGATCTCGCATTCGTGATGTGGAAATTTTAAATCCATACCACCGCCATGAATATCGAATACTTCTCCTAGATATTTTGTGCTCATGGCTGTACACTCCAGGTGCCAGCCAGGAAAGCCATCACTCCATGGGGATGGCCAGCGCATGATATGTAGGGGCTCTGCTTTTTTCCAGAGAGCAAAGTCTTGGGGATTTTTTTTATCAGCTTGACCTTCTAGATCTCTTGAATTATGTGCGAGTTCTTCGATGTCTCGATTACTTAAAACCCCGTATTGATGTGACTTATGGTATTTTAGAACATCAAAATAAACCGAACCATTCTTTTCATAGGCATATCCCTTTTCTATGATTGACTTTATCAACTGGATTTGTTCGATGATATGCCCTGAGGCAGTTGGCTCTATACTGGGTGGGAGTACGTTGAATTTTGCTAAACATTGATGAAAATCTAAAGTGTATTTCTGAACCACTTCCATGGGTTCAATTTGCTCTAGTCTCGCTCGTTTCGAGATTCGATCCTCTCCATGGTCTGCATCAAATTCCAGATGACCAGCATCGGTGATATTGCGAACATACCTCACTTTATATTCCAAGTATCTCAACCAGCGTACCATCAAATCAAACGAAATAAAAGTCCTGCAATTCCCAAGGTGAACCCTATTATAAACAGTGGGGCCACAAACATACATCCCGACCAATTTTGGATGTAGCGGTTTGAATTCTTCCTTTTTATTCGAAAGGGAATTGTAGATAAGTAACTTTGAATTCATTAGAATTCAGTTTCCAGAGAAATAGCTTGTAGAAATTCTACTTTTTTATCTTGCTCTTTAAAGGCACCATAGAATTGGCTGGTAATGGTTGAGCTATTGATATCTTTGATTCCTCTGGAATTAACGCACAGGTGTTTGGCTTCAATAAGGCATGCTACGTCTTTGGTGTTGAGAGTTTTTTTGATTTCGTTTGCAATTTGGGTAGTCAGTCTTTCTTGAACTTGTGGACGTTTGGCATAGAAGTCTACAAGCCGGTTAATCTTAGACAGTCCGAGTACTTGTTTTTTCGAAAAGTAAGCCAGGTGTGCTTTACCAACTATGGGTAAAAGGTGGTGCTCACAAGTGGAGTAAACGGTAATGTTTTTTTCTATGATCATCTCTTGATAGTCATAGCTTTTATCAAATTTGGAAACGGATGGTTTCCTGTCATGGGAAAGTCCATAGAATAATTCATTGACCCACATTTTTGCTACTCTATAGGGAGTTCCGGAAATACTTTGGTCATTTGTATCTAGGCCTAAAATCTCCAAGATATCTTTAACTTTTGATTGAATTAATTCGACTTTTTCGCTTTGAGTATATTTCTGTGGGTTGTCGTTGAATGGAGTCTCTAGGTTTTCAGAATAATGAGAATCTCCTTGTTCTAGTATTTCCAATAATTCTTTTTTCAATGAATTTTCTTTTTTTATGATGCCCCAAAATTACTTAAAATCTGAGCATAGTTTATTTGAAATTGTCTATTGAATTGCTGTGGAGTATTCGATTATTATGAATAGAATAAATTTTGATCTTCCATTAATTTATTTCATGAGATTTTTGTGCCTTTTGAGATTAATTATCAGTCATACATAAAGACAAAGCTTGTTTTATTACGATATTGGCAGTTCTTATCTAACCTGTTATATTCTTATGTTTTTACTTAACAACACTTATTTCGACCAAGTAAAGCTAAAGGGTATCATAACATGATCCATCTTTCTCTCTAGTAGAAAATAACTGCCTAATAGTAGATTTCTTTTCCTGTTTTTTGTAAGTAGTTTTTTTAGTTGCAACTTCCAGAAAAATTACAAGTGAAAGCAGGAAGTGTTTGTGGTGAAAACCCATTTTCAAAATTTCCACATTTGGTCACTTGACTAACAACCCATCCACTTAAATCTTGTATAAAAGCATGAGCATCCAAGAACATTTCACACATAGTGGTTACCCTGCTAACATCCCAATTATTTAGGGGTTGATTGAACGCACTGGCATCTTCAAACATCCGTTGCATATCCGTCACATTACCAACATTCCAACTATTTAAAGGTTGATCAAATGATGAAGCGTTTTTAAACATCTCTCTCATATTAGCCACACTACCGACATTCCAGCGACTGATGTTTGCGTTGAATGTACTGGCATCTTGGAACATCTCTTCCATAGTAGTTACACTACTTACATCCCAACTACCGATGGTTTGATTGAATTCAGTAACTCCTCTGAACATCTCTTCCATATTCGTTACATTACTGACATCCCAGTGGACAATACTATTTATTCCGTCTTTCCAGTTATTCCTAAAAAATAGTTTTTCCATATTGGTAACAAATGTAGTAACCAAACGACGGGTACGCCCAGAAGCGATAGTTTCCTTTATTTTGTTATCATCAACGATAAGATACTGTGTTCCCGCAAATTGTACACTTTGCCCTATCAGATCCCGTGCACAATCATTGGCTTTGATGATAGCATCGTCTCTATACAACGGAGTACAAGTATTAGTAGGTTCCTCTACCGTTGGGGGCTGTTCATCAACAGGGTCTTCTGGCGTAACAGGTTGGTTATTGGTAGGCGGAGGATTGGTAGGCGGATTGTTATTGGTAGGTTGATTTGTTGTCTGTTGCTGTTCTTGTGGAGTTTCCTCCTCTTGTTGATTTTCCTCTTCTACAATCGGCTCATCAAATTCTCCCGTGAAGATAAACTCTGCTTGCAGTTGGCAATTTCCTTCAACTTCGAAGCTGGCAATGGAATAGGTAGTATCTAAATCATCAGGGCAACCAGAACCTGTGGTAGTCCATCGTTCAAAGCCATAACCATCATCTGGTGTGGCTTCTACCTCAAAGTTATCACCAAATCCTATTTCCTCTTCCGTTTTGTCTACACTACCCCCAGAACCTGCCTCAACGGTCATGGTATATAAGACTCTAGTAAACACCGCCTTGATTTCACAATCTTTGGTGGCTTCGAATGAAATGGTCAAATCTTCAGCCTTAAACTCACCACAGTTTCCTTCCCAATCCTTGAATTCATGATGTTCATCGGCTGTTGCTGTGATGCTTACCTCTTGGCCTTCATCTGCTGTGAGGGTCTCTGTTATCTCTCCACCTTCATTTGATGATGTGCGGATCGTGTAAGGCTTTTGGGTAAAAATCGCTTGTAGTTGGCACGCCCCTAAAACAGTAAATTCCAATCTCGGTGCACGAGTCCGGTCGGGATCGGACGCATCATCATCGCTTAATGATGGACAATCAGTACCCTCTACTGACTTCCATTGGGCAAACACATAACCCTCATCGGGAATTGCGGTTATTGTGGCTTTTTGTCCAT
>MPMN01000101.1 GCA_002238525.1 Flavobacteriaceae bacterium bin25 | reverse complement strand
AAATAGCTATAGTTTTTCTTTTGACTTTTTTCCCTCTCTCCAGGCTTTACGGAGTAGAGTGGTTGGTCTGTAATTTCTATTGGGTACGACTTTGATGTAATATGACATGGAATTATAAAATATGTTGCAAATATATTACATTCAATTAAATAAACAGCTATAAAAAAGCATCTCACATGGAAACTTTTTCACAAAATAAATCCAAAATATATCATCTATATGACTGATATACAGGCGTTTAAGTGATAAAAATCACTCAAAAAAGTGCGAAAGTCGGGTCTAATAATTTGTCTTTCTTTTTAGCGAGATTGTAAATCTTTATCAAAGGAATCCTATCAGTGATGGCATCCAAATCATAAATGTCTTTTTGTGTTGTTCTATCAGTTATCGCAAGTAATTTCAATCATACAAGGATGGATTATGAAGAAATCAAATATGAGATTATTAATTATACATATAGTTTTGGAAATCTAAAAGAATAAATGTTTTTATTTTTATCATTTTTATTATTTGAACATTTTGTCGTGAATAGATTTTGCTTATAAAGGCCTATAATTTCCTGTCAATTTATCTGTTCTTTCCATGAGTGGTAGGGTTTGATTTCCTTCAAATTCAAATTCGTGTTTTCGCACAATTAATTTATTTGTTTTTTCCTGTGTCGATAGGGAGTTTCTGTGTTGATTATATAGCGTGGATATCTTTTGTTATTCGGAGTGGCATGTAAAGGTTTTGTTTCCTCTGGCGGATCTGCAGTTGTATGGTATTTGTTTATTTCCAGTTATCATGTCTCGTACTGCTCGGTGTCATTTTTTGTAATCATTAAGATAGTTTCCATAATGTCTGTCTGTTTCATCTGGTGGCATTTGGCAATTGTTGTTATGTCTTCCGGTCATAATTTGTCCGAATTGGCATAGGTGTTTTAGTCCGAGTATGGCATGTCCGAGTTCGTGTCATTTTTTTTTAAATAGAAGTGGAAAATAAGAATCGTAGTTTTTCTTTTTTGAGGTTAGTATGAATAATTCGGGTTAAATCTATATTTTTGATAACATTACCTTTGTTTTATTCTAAAAAAAACAAAATTCAAAAATGAGTATAATGGATATCACAGAAAAACAGAATCCCCCCCCCCCCCCCCCAAACAAAAACAAAAAAAAAAAAAAAAGAAAATAACAAAAAAAAAAAAACCCCCCCCCCCCCCCCAAAAATGAGAGCACAAATAGACGAAATTTCGTTAAAAACCTTGGTTTTTCTCCAAAGGAGGGAGCTTCGGGTATTTTTGAAAAGAAATACAAGAATCACAATAATTATGTAATTGAAATAGATTTTGAAAAGGAAATTTTTGTTTATGGTGATGAAATAGAATTAGAACATAAAACAGCAGAAAAGTTTAAGCGGGAGGAAAATTGGGTTGTTTTGGAATGTGTGGATAGATTATTGGAAAAGGGTTACAATACTGGCAACATCATTTTAGAGAAAACATGGAAGGCTGGTCATGGAAATAGTGGACGTTTGGATATTTTAGTTAAACGTGATGATGGTCGCTCCTATCTTATGATTGAATGTAAAACTTGGGGGACTGAATTTGAGAATGCATCGAAAAAGTTAGAGGAAGATGGTGGGCAACTTTTAAGTTATTATCAACAAGATAAATCAACCAAATATCTTTGTCTTTATACCTCTACAATAAAAGACAACAGCATTTCATATGAAAACAGCATAATAAAAACAGATGAATCTTGGAACGCATTAAATAATAAGGATGATGTTTTTGATTTTTGGAATAAAAATTTTAAAGAGAATGGGATTTTCGAGGAAGATGTACATCCATATGATATAAAAATAAAATCGCTGATACGTGAGAATCTAAAAAAAATGGGGGAAGATGATAGTCAGCGTATTTTTCATCAATTTGCTACTATTCTTCGTTATAATGCAGTTTCTGACAAACCTAATGCGTTCAACAAGCTTTTCAATTTATTTCTTTGCAAGATATTAGATGAGGATAGAGGACCGGAAGAAAAGGTTGAATTTCAATGGAAAGAGGATGATAATAGCAGATCTTTTTTAGGGAGATTACAGAATCTTTATAAAGAAGGTGTAGAACGGTATTTGAACATAAAAATGATTGATTATGATGAAGACGAGTTCGAGATTAAAGGGACGCTAAATAGGGATGAAATAATTGATTTATTGACTAATTCTTCTATTAGGAATAACCCTGAGTTTTCATTTATAGAAGTTTATGACAAGAAATCTTTTGCCCAAAATGCTCAAATTGTTCGGGAGGTAGTAGAATTATTTCAGCCTTATAAAATACGTTATAAAGAGAAGCATCAGTTTTTAGGGGATTTTTTTGAATTATTATTAAACACTTCAATGAAACAAGAGGCGGGGCAATTTTTTACTCCTATTCCCATTGTTCAATTTATCATTTCATCTTTTCCTATTGGGGGATTCATATTAGATAAAATAAGTAAGAATAAAACGAATGAGTTACTGCCTTTTGTTATTGATTATGCTTCGGGGAGTGGGCACTTTTTGACTGAAGTGATGAATGTATTACATGAGTATATATTAAAAATCAATCGGGATGAAGATTTAAGCATTATGTCGGAATCGATAAAAGGCAAATTAACTTCATGGAAAACAGATAGTTTTAGTTGGGCTGAAAATTATATTTACGGAATAGATGCAGATTATCGTTTGGTAAAACAGATATTTGCGAATGACAGTTTTCTATGATATATTTATGAGATTTATTTGAAATCATTCAGAGCATGTTTTTATTTTTGCTTTGTTATAGGATAGTTAGTAGTTGAAAAAAAATACATTCATTGGGATTTAAATGCTTTTATGAATAAAATAAATAATAGTAGGGGAATGATTGATGTAAGTATTCCTTTTCCGGATTCTGAAAAAAATGACTTTACATTTATAGATTTATTTGCTGGTATTGGCGGATTTAGAATTGCTTTACAAGACATTGGTGGTCGATGCGTTTTTTCTTCGGAGAATAACACTTATGCCCAACAAACCTATGCATTGAATTTCGGTAAAATACCATATGGTGATATAACCAAAAAAGAAGTTCAAGAATCCATGCCTAATGATTTTGATCTATTGTGTGCAGGTTTTCCTTGTCAGGCATTTTCAATAGCAGGTTATCGCAAAGGTTTTGCTGATACCAGAGGGGTTCTATTTTTTGAAATAGCAGATATAATAAAAAAACATAGACCCAAAGCTATTTTACTCGAAAATGTAAAAAATTTGTTTTATCATGATAAGGGGAAAACATTTAATGTGATTCTGGATGTATTACAGAGAGAATTGAAATATAAAACAACCTATCGCATTTTAAATCCTGTGCAGACTCAAGTCACTAATGCAACTTTAGGAGGAGAGCAAATGCAACTTAAATTTTATCAGAAAAGAGGGAGAGAACCCCCTCTTTCTGACTAGATAAATGATTACATTGCCCTAATAAAATAAAAAAAAGAAAATATGAGCCATCTATCCAAGGAACAAAGATACACTATTGACCGAATGCTTAAAGAGGACTACTCTCAGGTCGAAATAGCAGAGGTAATCAACAAAAATA
>MPMN01000100.1 GCA_002238525.1 Flavobacteriaceae bacterium bin25 | reverse complement strand
CACAATCGGAATTTACATGTTTAAGCTGTGGATTTTCTATGAATGCGGATATCAATGCTGCCAATAACATCAGGGACATCGGAGCGTGTTCCTTCTTCCAAAACCCTCTGAGAGGGAACAACTTTGGGAGTAAAGAGTGTTCCTTGTCGAATCGGGCGATGGTACACCGAACCTTAAAAATACCTTGGATCATGCATGGTCGTAAAGGGAAAAAGGGGGTAAGTCAACATAATTCTCATGAAAAGTGAGGTCAATATAGCTATCGCACATTCCAAGCGATCTCTATTCCACAACAAAGTGATTAGAGCCACATTTGATACAATGAAGTAAATCCATTATAGATAGGAATAATCAAGAGAAATCAAAATAAGAGAGACTACGCGTTGTATATGCTGTTCACATTCAGTGAGTGTGATTTCCAGATCACCTTGCGTGTGTACAAGCACCCTCGAAAACAAATCGGTTAATCACTTTAATAATTTCAATGCCTATTTTCTTAGCCTTGTATTTTATTTTTGTCATTAACTCATAATAGATCCAGTTTATTAATCCAAACGCATCTTCTTTAGCTATCCCATCTTGTCTTCTTGATTAAATAGAATTAGTGTTCCAGCCTGATGTTTATTGCGAAAATCGATTAACCTTCTTTCGTGATAACATTGAAAAACATGCAACGATACCTGACCTTCGTGATGTTTTTCTTTGCCATGCTTGGGATGACCGAAAAGATGCTGCAAAAGAACTAAATGATTTATTTAAGGGAAATGGTGTATCGGTTTGGTTTAGTGAAAAAGATGTTTGATTAGGGTCTTCATAACTTCGAGAGATTGATAAAGGATTAGCAAATTCAAGAGTTGGAATAGTTTTAGCAACACCATCTTTTATTGACCGAGTGAGAAATGATGGAATTGCTGAAAAAGAATTTTCGAGCACACTGTGACTTAATGTTTTTTTACCTTTAAAACGAAAATTGGTAACCTGCGAATACTTGTTTACACAATTATTGAGTGCTGTGGCTTTGCAGTGTACGAATTAGCGACAAATATTCTATAAAAACCAAAATCTCAATGTATTTAATCATATAGCAATGAAGAAATTGTGTACCGAGGCAATTCGTTTTTTGACAATTTTAATTTTTATCCAAAGTCAAAGCCCTTTATCCCAAGAAGATAAAATAGCATTGGTGAAAAAATACTCTCAAATTACTTTCAAATATGAAGAACTTAATGGGATTGGACACGAAAAAGGCTGTACCAGAAGAGACCCTAGCGATGTAATAAAAGTAGGAGACACTTACTATGTGTATTATACTAAAGTCTATGGTCGATCACCGGGTTATTGGGGAACCCTTTGGTACGCCACTTCCACCGATAGAGGGTACACATGGAAAGAACAAGGAGAAATACTGGGGTTGGGCAAAAAAGACACCTTCGACTCCCAAGCTACCTTTACACCCAATATTATATATGCCAAAGGAAAATACTATCTCTATTTTACAGGTGTAAAGCCTACCCCCGGAAACCCTGATGGGGCTTTTGAAAATAACTCTACCACAGACATTACGGCCATCGGTTTAGCGGTTGCGGATTCGCCCAATGGTCCATTCAAAAGGATTAGTCATGAGCCCGTATTGAAAATAAGCATGGAGCCAGAAAAATTTGACAGCTATAGGGTGGACGATGCTGTATTGTTGTACAGAAACGGGCTTTACTGGCTGTATTACAAAGGACGCAGTAGAATCCACGGGGAAGATGGCCCGGCCGCTACCCAAATGGGTGTGGCTTTTTCTAAAAACCCCGAGGGTCCTTTTACCAAAATGAATAAGCCTTTGTTACCGGCAAGCCATGAAGTGATGTTATGGCAGGAAAAAACAGGGTTAATGGCCTTGGCATCTATAAGCCAAACCTTTGAATACGCTTCTGATGGAATAGACTTTCTCTCCGATAAGTTGTCCGTTAAAGTTAAAAACCGTCCCAATGCTCCAGGCGTATTCCGCAAAGACCTAACAGACGCCTCCGTAAAAGGAGAAGGTTTGGAATGGGGAATCTCTATGGTGCATAATGGAGATGAATCGTACTTGATACGCTATGAGGTAAAATACGATAGTAAAAAAGAGAAAGAAACAATAACTGAAAGACCCAATATCATTTTGTTTATGGTAGATGATATGGGTTGGCAAGATACATCGGTGCCTTTTTGGAAAGAAAAAACGGCATTTAATAATATTTATCATACACCAAATATGGAACGCTTAGCAAAAGAAGGCATGAAATTTACCCAGGCCTATGCTACTGCCGTGTGTTCCCCAACAAGGGCAAGTTTAATGTCCGGAATGAACGCTGCAAGGCACCGTGTCACTAACTGGACTCTAAGAAGAGGTATTTCGGAAGTAAACCCGCCTGAGGGTTTGTCAATGCCCAAATGGAACTTAAATGGAATTCAACCAACAGATAGTATTGAACGTTCAACCCATATTACAGCTTTACCTCAAATACTTAAAGACAACGGTTATTTTACTATTCATTCTGGAAAAGCACACTTTGGAGCTAAAGGTACTCCAGGAGAAAACCCTCTAAATTTAGGATTTGACATTAATATTGCAGGACACGCTGCTGGTGCTCCGGGCAGCTATTACGGCTTAAATAATTTTGCAAAGGACACCGAAAAAGAAAGTATCTGGGATGTGCCGGGATTGGAAAAGTATCACCAAAAAGATATTTACTTATCCGAAGCTTTAACCCAAGAGTCTATTTTGGCGATTGACAGAGCGATTGAAAACAATAAACCCTTTTATCTATATTTAGCACATTATGCTTTACATACACCAATTCAAGGTGATTCTAGATACGAACAAAAGTATATTGAAAAGGGATTGCATCCAACGGAAGCTAAATATGCTTCAATGGTTGAGGGGATGGATAAAAGCCTTGGGGATTTGATGGATTACATAGATAAAAAAGGTATTACGGACAATACCATCATTTTGTTTATGTCTGACAATGGAGGGTTAAGTGCTTTGGCCCGCGGAGGTGAAAAGCATACGCATAACAAACCATTATCAAGTGGTAAAGGATCCGCACACGAAGGTGGTATTCGAGAGCCCATGATTGTAAAATGGCCAGGAGTTACTAAAGCAAATTCAACAACTAGTGATTATGTTATCATTGAAGATTTTTTCCCAACTATCATTGATCTGGCACGAATTAAAAACTATAAAACCGTTCAATCAATTGATGGGAAAAGTTTTACCCCCATTTTAAAGGGTATAAAACAAGATAACCATAAAAGATCTTTATTTTGGCATTATCCCAATAATTGGGGTCCAAAAGGACCGGGTATTGGAGCATCAAGCACCATAAGAAGAGGCGATTGGAAATTAATATATTATCATTTAGATAACCGATTTGAGTTATTTAACATCACCGATGATATTGGTGAAACAACAAATTTAGCAACTCAAGAAAAAGGAAATCTTAAAATATTGGCAAAGGAGTTGGGAAACTATTTGAGAAGTGTTAATGCTCAAATGCCAATAAACACCAAAACAGGCGAACTTGTTAAATGGCCTGATGAAATTTAAATTTTGAATGAATGATAATTAGAATCTCATATACCTAAATGCAGACCATTTTGTATTTAATGGTTTTGTTCTAGGGTTTTATCTAAATATCAATCAATGCTGCATACGAAATTGGATACCCTTTCATGTGTATTTACAGTGTAATTTTCCATCAGCTAAGAAAATAATTCTTGACAGAGATTCATTAAACTCAAGGGTCTAATAAGTTTTATGTTTGCAGACTCAAGTCACTAATGCAACTTTAGGAGGAGAGCAAATGCAACTTAAATTTTATCAGAAAAGAGGGAGAGAACCCCCTCTTTCTGACTAGATAAATGATTAAATTGCCCTAATAAAATAA
>MPMN01000014.1 GCA_002238525.1 Flavobacteriaceae bacterium bin25 | reverse complement strand
TAACAGGACGGAATCTAAATTCATTAACAGATACTCAAAATGAAATTCATAAGGAGACAGGAATTACCCCTTATATTATTCGAGGTGATTTATCCATAGAAAAAGACAGAATTCGAATTGTCAATTCCGCATTGAACGAATATAACAAGGTAGATATAGTAATCACCAATTCTGGTGGTCCACCTGCGGGAAAATTCGATGATTTTGATTCCGAAAATTGGAGAAATGCCTATGAATTATTATTGGGAAACCCCACATCAATTATTAGAGGTTTCTTACCAGGTATGAAAGAACAGAACTGGGGACGAATCATCACAATAACTTCAATGGCTGTAAAACAACCAGTGAAAAATCTGATACTTTCCAATTCAGTAAGAGTTTCTGTTGTTGGACTAGTTAAGTCCCTTTCTAATGAAGTGGCTCAATATAATATCACGGTCAATAATGTGATGCCTGGTTATACGGATACCGAAAGGCTACAGGAACTAATCGAAGCAAATCCTTCTTTTAATATGGCGAAAAATGAAATTCCCATGGGCCGATTTGCCGACCCATGCGAAATAGGTTATGCAGTAGCCTTCCTATCAAGCCAAAAAGCTTCATACATTACTGGAATCTCATTGGCAATAGATGGGGGATGGAGAAAATCCTTGTAATGATCCCCACGATCCTTTCCGAAGACTATCTATACCCGACCAACCAAACAGAAAATGGCCAGAATTTGAAATCCAACCACTATGCTGGATATTATGAGAGGTTTTGAAGTTGATTGTCTTATTAGACTGCCTCTATTTAAATGACATTACCTTCCTACTCCTCTTCGAAGAAATAAATATTGTCAAAATAAACGGTGCCATTCCCATCAACTTTTAATTGATCCACCATTGAGAGATCTACCACATCAGCAAAATGAGACAAAGGAATATCAACAGATAACCATTCCTTCAGACTATCCAACTCCAAGACAAAAGCCTTTTCAGCAGGATCTGCACCGGTAATATTAGCCGAATTGATCAGAAAAAAGTTTAGTGCCGTAGATTCTAAAACCCAATAATCAATATGTAAATGCGTTGAGGAAGAAACATCAACAGGACCGGAAAATTGGGTGCCCTGATAATTCAAATTAGCATATTTTAAAACTGAACCTACATTGACTAATTGCTCAATTGTCGCGACGGTTTGTTGCCCCCAATTAGGATTAAATACTGTTCCCTGCACATCAGTATATGCATCGCTGAAAATTGAAATGACCCTATCTGAAGCATGCCCTGGCTCAGAGACCGCCTCCTGGGGTTCACTAATCTTGTAGAAATAAATATTGTCAAAATAAACGGTGCCATCCCCATCAACTTTTAATTGATCCACCATTGAAAGATCTACCACACCAGAAAAATGAGACAAAGGAATATCAACAGATAACCATTGCTTCTGACTAGCCAACTCCAAGACAAAAGCCTTTTCAGCAGGATCTGCACCGGTAATATTACTCGAATTGATCAGAAAAAAGTTTAGTGCCGTAGATTCTAAAACCCAATAATCAATATGTAAATGCGTTAAGGAAGAAACATCAACAGGACCGGAAAATTGGGTGCCCTGATAATTCAAATTAGCATATTTTAAAACTGAATCTCCATCGACTAATTGCTCAATTGTCGCGACGGTTTGTTGACCCCAATTAGGATTAAATCCTGTTCCCTGCACATCAGTATATGCATCGCTGAAAATTGAAATGACCATATCTGAAGCATGCTTGGGTATAGGAGCTGCTTCATTAGAATTAGATGTGCTAGCACCCTGGTCATCATCGTTTGAATCTTCAGAATTTTCGCCTTGACCATGGAAATAAATATTGTCAAAATAAACGGTGCCATCCCCTTCAACTTTTAATTGATCCACCTTTGAAATATCTACCATATCAGCAAAACGAGATAAAGGAATATCAACAGATACCCATTGACTCTGCAGACTTAAGTCTAGCTGATACGGTTTTTCATCAGGGTCCCCACCCGTTATCAATTGAGAATTTATTAAATAAATATCTAAACTATTAGAATTTGAAACCCAGTAGTCCAGATGTAGTGAAGCCTTTGAAGAAAGATCAATTGGAGATTCAAAAGAAGTCCCCTGATAGTTCAAATTTGCATATTTCAAAACGGAATCTCTTTCGACTAATTCCTCAATTGTAGCGACGGTTTGTTGACCCCAATTTGGATCGAATTCTGTTCCCTCCACATCAGTATATGCATCACTAAATATGGAAATTACCCCCTCTGCCTCTAAAGAGGGTGTTGGTGAAACAACATCAGGTGCAGTGGCTTCTTTTTTATATTTAAATGACGCCTTTAGATTACAATCCCCTTCAACTTTCAAAATTGGATAATCATATATGTTATCGAAAATCTCAGGGCAACCAGAACCCGACAAACTCCATCTATCCAATACATAATCTTTTTCTGGCTGAGCAGTAATTTCAAATGACTCTCCAAAACCAATTTCCTTTTTAACCGGGTCTACATCACCCCCAGCCCCAGCCTCAATAGTGATTGTATATAACACCTTTTTAATTTTCGCCTTGATTCCACAATCTTTACTGACTGTGAAATTTATGGACGTCTTTTCCGAACTAAATTCGCCACAGGTTCCCTCCCAACCACTAAATTCATAATGCTCGTCAACAGTAACTTCTATCATCACTTCATCACCATGATTCACAATCTGCGTGTCGGTTATTTTTCCACCTTCATCTGCTGAGGTAGTAATCGTTCGGGGAATCGGGGTAAAATTAGCCTGCAGTTGGCAATCTCCTTTAACAACAAATTCCAAAGTAGGGCTAGAAGCATCTTCTAGCTTCGGGCATCCAGTTTCTTCTAATAATGTCCAGCCACTAAATTCATAACCATCTTCAGATGTTGCAGTCAAGGTAACAGACTGATCATATGTCTCTACCAATTCCGTGTCACTTACTGAACCACCATCAGAAGAGGTAACACCGATAGTGTGTATTTTTTTTTCAAAGACTGCCTGTAGCTGACAATCTCCTTTAACAACGAATTCCAAAGTAGGGCTAGAAGCATCTTCTAGACTGGGACAACCAGCATCTTCTGCTAATGTCCAGCCACTAAATTCATAACCATCTTCAGATGTTGCAGTCAAGGTAACAGAAAGACCGTGTTCTATGGATAATTCTCCCTCATCGCTTACACTACCTCCATCAGTTGAACTTAATAGGATGTTGTAGCTTACCTTTTCAAAGACTGCCTCTATGGTACAATCCTCCTCCACAGAAATCGTTATTGTAAAGGATTCCGCATTAAAATCACCACATGTCCCTTGCCAACGCTTCAATTGATAATGTTCTTTTGCAGTAGCTGTGATACCTACTTCATCACCATATTCAGATGTCTCGGTAGCGGCTATCTCTCCACCCTCATTAGATATGGTGGTAATCCTATGAAGAGCCTTGGAAAACTCCGCTACCAAACTACAATCACCTCCAACAATAAACTCCGCTTTAGGGTTTGATGTATCTTCAAGGGTTGTACAATCCGATGTTTTCCAACCACTAAATTCATAACCCTCGTCAGGCTCTATATTCAAGCTAACTTTCTGACCATACTCTCTGGATAATTCTCCTTCATCGCTCACACCACCTCCTTCAGTTGAACTGACTGCAATAGAATAGTTTACCTTCTCAAAGACTGCTTTTATTGTACAATCTTTTTCTGCGGTGAACATGATAGTCAATTGCCCATCTCCAAAATCACCACAAGTGCTTTCCCAATTTTTTAACGCATAATGATCTTCATTGGTAGCTATAATTTCCACTTCATCACCATGGTCTACTATCAGGGTTTCGATTAACTCTCCATTTGAGGTCAAGAAACCTCCTTCATCTGCTATGGTGGTAATCGTTCGTGGTGCTTTGACAAAAATCGCTTCCAAACTACAATCGCCCACTACAACAAAGGTCACTTTGGGATTAGAAGTATCTGCAATGGTTGGACAGTCAGAATCTTCTCCTACTTTCCATTCACTGAACTGATAACCCTCTTGAGGCTCGGCAGTAAAAGCTGCTGTCTGCCCTTCTTCTCTCGATAATTCTCCACCAGACAAACTACCCCCCCCCTTTGAAGTGGCTGTGATAGCGTAACTTATCTTTTCAAACTCAGCTGTCACATTACAACTTTTTAAAGCAGTAAACGTTATTTCCAAATCATCTTTACTAAAACTATCACAGTCACCTCTCCACTCTTTCAATTGATAATGTTGATCAGGAGTGGCAGTAATTTTTACCGACTGACCACTACTTACACTGTTTTGACTGTCTGAAATTGTTCCGCCAGGGCCATATACAGCTGTAGAGATGGTTAACTTTGAGCTTAAGTCCACTGAGATCAGTGGACCAGGTTCAATTTCTCCTCCTCTACCACAAGAAAATAAAATTAATAGGGTGAAAATGGTGATAGAAAGAGAATGTCGATTATTTTGAAATTTCATTAAAGTAGTTATTAGGGCCATTATCTGGTACATATTTAAGTAATTTGAGTAAATATACAAAAACTGTAACATAAAACCCATAATCTGCATATAATTATACCTCCTCGTAAATTTTTCGAAGAAATAATAACCTTATGGACTCCATTATAGAAAGTAAATGACAAGCATTGGACAAATTCAATTTGAGTATTCCAGCCAGAAAAGTAGCTTACCAGAAAGTTGAGGATTTCTCTTGTGAAATTCCTAAAATTGGGAAAAGCTAAACTCCTGACAGACAGTAAGACGTGGTAATACTAGCATTAAACCCGACTTTCGCCCTTTTTTGGGTAATTTATATCACTTAAACGCCTGTATTTCACTTATATAGATGATATATTTTGAATGTATTTTCGTGAAAAATGTGTCCATGTGACATATTTATTTTTGCTGTTTATTGAATGTAACTTATTGCATCATATTTTATAATTCCATATCATATTAGATCGAAGTCGTAGCCAATATAAAATACAGACCAACTACCCTACTCCGTAAAGCCTTGAGAGAAGGAAAGAAAGTCAAAAGAAAAACCATTGCCAATTTGAGCGACTTTCACTCCTCTGTTGTAGAAGGCTTTAAAGTAGCTATCAAAGGGGGAGTAATCTATAAGGATATTTCCAAAGCCTTCCCCATCAAAAGATCTTTACCTCATGGACATGTAGCTTGTATTTTGGGATTGGTCAAAAAACTGAAGTTTGATCGACTTCTCTATAGAGAATCTAACCGAATGATAAACATCGCTCTGGGGGCTATCATCATAAGGATTCTTTCTCCCCTTTCCAAACTAGCTACCGCCCGTCTGTTGTCTGAACCAACCGCTACTACCTCTATAGGTGCTTCATTGCATCTGAGAAAGGTTGATGTCCATAAAGTGTTGGATATGCTTGATTGGTTGAATAAACGAAAACCCTTTATAGAAAGGACTCTGGCAAAACGTCATCTGGTGCATGTTTCACTATAAACTGAGCCACCATTTCAGTTCAAACTGAGCCACTGTTTCACTTTAATTGAGCCACCCCCTCTTTTGGGATAATTTCAGTATTAATCAGAAAAAATGTATCCAGTAAAGTAACAGTTGGAAATGGCACCTTTTTCAGGCCTGGTAAGGAGTTTGACCGTATTTCGACCCAAAAGTCAGGATTAAAGGTTATACATCTTGACTATAAGTTGGAATCAAAAAATATGATATGTAGAGTTATTTAATTTAATTGAGGTCATCATTTTCGCTATACCAGATTTTTTTGATAGATTTTGTCCTTGTTGACCATCCTTGTGATTAGATTGTTGAATATCGTTTCTTTACTCTGTGAACGATTTATTCTGAAGCAGAACTCATTGAAATATCTGTTTAGGTTAAAGTCGCTCGCACATGAATAAGTAGTACGTATCCAAAACTTTATCTGGTGGTTCATAGTATAAAAAGCCTTAAAGTTAGGTCCCTTGTTCCTCTCCATCTGGGTAAGGTTATAATCCTTGGCTATTGGTCTATATCCTTTCCACTCCGTGACGGGGAACAACAGATTTCCGGTGGTTACCTAGACAGACTTACTGATATGGTTGATAAAGATGGACTCAAGGGAGCGTACCGAGAAATCTTCTATGCCCATGGCATACATACGCCTAAGCTTTCCCTCCTTTGTAAGCTGTGCCGCTGTTACCGCATTCTTCTTCTTGGTATCATAGCTACGCCCTATTTTTCCTTGTTCCACTCCACCCAGAACGAACTCGTCCATGTGTACTATACCATCTATAGGGTACTTGCCACTATATTCCATAGCCTCTCTGACCTTGTGCATGAAAAGACGGGCAGTATTTTGAGTCACTTCATAGCGAACAGCTGTGTATCGTGCAGAAAGACTCTTGGTACTAGTAGACATCTCAAAACAGATGAAAAAGGCCTTGCGTACAACGAACTTCATCTTGTGGAACAAGGTATTGGCTGTAGCTGACTCGGTATGACTACAGATGTTGCACGTGGTGGAAAAATCTTTGCGTACCCGACAAGCCCCGTGTCCACATTGGACACATTTGAAGCCGTCTTTCCATTTGATCTCAGAGAGGTATTTCTTGCAATCTAAGTCCGTTTGGAAGCGTTCAGAGAATTCTCAGAGTCTTTGACGTTTAAAAATATTCATTATAGCCTTTGTTTATAAACATCAAGGATATGAAATTATATGTACACCTCAAAAAGATTATTCAGAAACGAACTGTGGAACGAAAGATTCAATGAATTCTTCCATCCCCTCTTTGGTTGTAATACTTTGGTGTTGATCAGTGTTGATGAATTTCAGATAAAGTTCTAATTGAGTAGGGTTTAAAAGACCCGTCACTGGAAAGATAGGTTCCCCTTTTTCATTGAAAAATACAACAGTAGGAAATCCCTGTATGCCCAAGAATTGAGCAAACTCGTGCATCTTATTTTTTTTTCTATTGGGATTAAAATAAGGATTGGAATACGGCTTTTCTAAATAAACAAATTCATCATTGCCTTCTGCGTTGAATTTTACAGCATAAAAATGCTCATTGACAAACTCGGCAACATCCTTGTGTCCAAAGGTAAGGGCATCCATAATCTTGCAGGGAGCACACCAATCAGTGTAGACATCCATGAAAATTTTTTTTGGTTCTTCTTTTTGAACCTCCAAAGCTTCTTGGAAACTCATCCAATTTATTTTTTGGGGAAAAATATCATTGGAAAAAACCAACAAAATAATGAGTTGAAACCCCAATAAAGTCTGGACTTTACGTTTCTTTGTCTTCAGCTCCATGAGTTAATCTTTTGAGTGGCTTGAGTGACAAAATTACGAGAATGGCAATAAGCGAACAGGTAATAAAAATTCCTGTGAAAATTTCTTTTTCCCCAGCGCTCTGAGCATATTTACCCAAAAAAGCAGCTAGTTTGTTCCCTAACCCCGTTGCTGCCCAATAGAGACCCATAATAATGGATGCATATTTAATAGGTGCTAATTTGGTGATAAAAGAAAGAGAAACAGGAGAAGCACAAAGTTCACCGATGGTATGGAACAAATAAGCCAATACCAGCCAATACATCGGTGAAGTACCTGCCATTTGATAATCTGAAGCAGCAAAACGCATAAATAAAAACCCCCAACTCATAATTAATAGACCAACAGCCATTTTAAACAAGGATGAAGCTTCTCGGCCTTTATTTTTCCAACGGAACCAAAACCCACCAACCAATACAGCCAGGGTGATTATAAAAAAGGAATTAAGCGATTGAAACCATGATGCCGGGACCTCCCATCCCATCAACATCCTGTCAGTTTTTTGTTTGGCGTAAAGGTTCATCAGCCCTCCAGCCTGTTCAAAAGCTCCCCAGAAGATGATAATCAAAAGAAAAGAAATCAAAAGAACCTTGACCCGATCCTTCTCAATCTTGGTCAGATTTCTCTTTAGAACTGAATTATCAGGATGTGATAGACTGCCTACAAAATCACCGACTCCCCTGAGATACTTTTGACCATATATATAGACGAATTGGCCTATTATCATTCCGATTGCAGCTAATCCGAAGCCATAATGCCAATTGTAAGTTTCTCCCACCCAGCCGCATAAAATGGGTGCAGTAAAGCCTCCGATATTAATTCCCATATAGAAAATGTAAAATCCCAAATCGCGTCTTTTATCTCCTTGTCTGTACAATCCACCCACCATTGAGGATATATTGGGTTTTAAACAACCAACTCCCAGAATAATAAAAGCACACCCCACATAGAAGCTTGTATGACTTTCGAGGGCCAACACACCATGACCAATACATAATAACAACCCTCCAAGAAAGACAGTTTTTCTTTGACCTAGTAGACGATCAGCAATAAAGCCACCAGGAACTGATGAAAGGTACACCAGCATAGTATACCATCCATATAGTTCAATAGCCTGGGAGTTAGTCCAACCAAATCCTGGATTTTCAGCAGTGGTTTCAGCGACTAGAAAAAGAGTAAATAGAGCCCGCATTCCATAGTATGAAAAGCGTTCCCAGAGTTCGGTAAAGAATAATATCATCAACCCAGGCGGGTGTCCAAAAACTGTTTTTTGTTGGATTGCTGGTTGCATAGATTATAAGTTTTCTTGGATGAATTGAGTCATTTTGGTATATAGATGATTTCGTGTATTGCCACCATATATTCCATGATTTCTATCAGGATAAAGAGCCATTTCAAATTGTTTATCTGCATCAATTAATGCACGGATCATCTGCATGGTATTTTGAAGGTGAACATTATCATCTCCCGAACCGTGAATAATCAAATAGTGTCCTTTTAACTTCTTTACGTGGGTTATCGGTGCATTCTGATCGTAGCCCTGTGGATTTTCTTGAGGTGTTCTCATGAATCGCTCAGTATAAATTGTGTCATAATATCTCCAATTTGTTACCGGTGCGACAGCGATAGCCAAACTAAAAACATCATTCCCTAAAAGAATCGACTGGCTAGATACATGTCCCCCAAAACTCCATCCCCAAATGCCGATTCTCTCTGAATCAACAAAGGACAAGTTAGACAAGTACTTTCCAAATGAAATCTGATCTTCTGTTTCATATTTGACCAAATTCAAATAGGTTGATTTCTTAAAATCTGATCCCTTATATCCTGTACCTCTTGGATCAATACAGGCTATCACATAGTCCTTTTGAGTAAGTAGGAGATGCCACAGGTCATTAGTATTAATCCACCTATCACTCACTTGCTGAGAACCTGGACCGGAATACTGATAAACTAATACTGGATACTTTTTCAAAGGATCAAAATCTATAGGTTTAATCAGATAACTATTGAGATTATTCCCATTTATCTGTACTGTCTGAAACTCTTTATTGGGAAGATTGTATTTGTTAAGTTTTTCAACCAATTCTTGGTTATCTAGTAGCTTTCTAATGACTTGAGCATCTTTGCTTCGAACCAATTGATATTCAGGGGGATTTTGACTGTCAGAATAGGAATGGATAAAATAATCCCCATCTACATTGAAAGTAGCTCCATTAGTCCCCTTTTTAGCAGATAATAAACGCTTTGAGTCTCCCAATAAACCAATAGAATAGATTGCCCTACCAATTGTAGATGCTTCAACAGATTGGTAATAAACTTCTTTGGTCTTGGTATTGTATTTCAACAGACTAGTCACATCCCAAGAACCTTTGGTTATCTGGTTGATTAATTTTCCATTTTCCTGATAATGGTAGATATGATTGAATCCATCTCTTTCACTAGTCCATAAAAACCTACCGTCTTTCAATACCATTAGCTGGTCTTGAATTGATACATAAGCTTTGTCTTTTTCTTCAAGTACCAACTTCAATGCTTTTTTCTCAGAATTGTATGCCCACAATTTTAAGTGGTTTTGATGTCGGTTAAGGGTTTGAAAGTAAATTTTCTTGTTCCATTGATCAAATTTCAACCTTGGGATATATTCTAAATCAGGATCTGGAAATTCAATATTCAAAGTGTTGAATGACTCTAAATCATAGAGGTGTGCTGAAACAATAGAATTGTATTGTCCAGCTTTAGGATATCTGAAGGTGTATTGTAAGGGATATAAACCATCATAATAAAAGTCCATTGAATATATTGGCACATTTGATTCGTCAAATCTCAAAAAGACAATCTGCTTACCATCGGGACTCCAATCGAACGCTCTTACAAATCCGAACTCTTCTTCATAGACCCAGTCGGTTATGCCATTGATGGTCTGATGATCTCCATCGTCTGTGATTTGAGTTACATCATTAGAAATTAGATTTTTGATGTATAAATTTCGTTCATAAACATAGGCAACTCGATTGCCTCCAGGAGATAATAGCGGTGCTTGGATCTTTTTATTGGAAACAATTTTTATGCTTTGTTCAGGCAAATCGTAAACATGATAAGTTGCTCTTTGTGATCTTCGATAAATAGGCTCAACTTCAGAAGCGAGTAAAACTTTTGTTTCGTCCTTCGAAAAAGAATAAGAGGTAAAAAATGGAATATTTTTTTCTGGATTTGTTTCAACCAAAATTTCCTGTACCTGGTCATCCAAATAGCTGAATTTTTTCAAGGCAGAACTTTGATTCTTATAATCAATATCAATGATGGTATATTCTTTAGAATTTTGCATCGAACGAATTGCCTCAAGACGCTCGGCCTGAAACTCCCCACTCCAAATTTGCTCAATGGTCAGCAAATTTTCCTGAGCTGTGGTTAAACTAACAAATAATAAAAACAAAGAAAGATAAAAAACACGACCGTGTATAATCATATACATTGGAATAACATTAGTTGTACAAATTACTCAAAATTGATTAGCAACATCAATCTCCATTTTATTGTTGCGTACACCTGATGTCCAAAAATCAAAGGGAGTCCTTGAGCGGAAAACTCATTACGCAAGTTTGTCATTTAGTGCCATTTTCGTTCTTTTTGGTCATTTGATATAATTTTTCCTAATTGACCATTATTATTATCAGATTGTTAAATAGCGTCTTTTTACTCTGTGAACGGTTTATCCTATAGCAGAACTCATTGAAATATCTGTCCAATTTCAAGTCGCTTACCCATGAATAGGTGGTACATATCCAAGACTTTATCTGGTGGATCATGGTATGAAGAGTCGCGAAGTTGAGTCCCTTTGTCGCTTTCGACCTGGGTGATGTTATATGACTTGGCTATTGGTCTATATCCTTTCCACTTGTCGGTGGCTATTTGGGAAGACATACTGACATGATTGAAAAATATTTAGTGAAGAGCGCTCGGAGAAATCTTCTATTTGCGTTGCGTACATATGCTTGATCTTTCGATCCTCTGTTAGCTGTACTGCAGTTACTGATTTCTTTTTCTTTGCATCGCAGCTATGACCTATCTTTCCTTCTTCAACTCCGCCAGGATGAACTTGTCCACCGTACCATCCACTGGATTCCATAGCCTTTCTGACCTTGTACCTTGTACATGAACAGGCGAGCAATCTTTTGAGGCAGCCCATAGCTAGCTCCCGTGTATCATGTAGAAAAACTCTTGGTACTGCTAGCCATCTCAAAGCAGATGAAAAATGCTTTGCGCAAACCGAACTTAACCTTGTGGAACGAGGTATTGGCTGTAGATGAATCCGTAAGACTACAAATGTTAAACATCCTGGAAAAGTCCTTGCGTACCTCACAAGCCACGTATCCACATTGGACACATTTGACAACCCAGATGCAAGCATACAGCGTTTGACTAAGTCTAATTATTGTTCGTATTGAATGAATCTCTAAACAGTGGAGAAAATCTGAGGTATCCATCGGTAAAGACGAAATTATCTCTAGACAATACCTTAGATTTTCCTTACCCTTCCGTACTAAGTCAAAACTTCTTTACATTGAGAAATTCTCTAAAACCCAATTATGCAAAACATCTTAAAGTTCGATTGATTTGATGAGAATACAAATATAATGAGCGTTTGTCTAAAACTATATTCAGAACTAACAACCTGATTTGAGATTATTAGGTCTATTCTCTTTCACGCGTGTGAGTCCGCTACCTTGTGAAAAATTAGTGCAATCAGTCACATTACTAACATCCCAATCACTTATATCTTGATTGAAGGCTTGGGCAAAGTGAAACATATCGCTCATAGTGGTCACGCTACTTGTATCCCAAGAACCAATGTCTTGATTGAAGGACTCAGCTCCCATAAACATCTGATTCATATCGGTCACACTACTTGTATCCCAAGAACCAATGTCTTGATTGAAACTGCGGGCAAACCTAAACATCCCTTGCATAGTGGTCACACTGCTTGTATCCCAAGAACCAATGTCTTGATTAAATGAACTAGCATCCTTAAATAAAAAACTCATGTCAGTCACACTGCTTGTATCCCAAAAACCAATATCTATATTGAAACGTTTAGCACCAATAAACATCCTACTCATATCAGTCACATTACTTGTATCCCAAGAAGCAATGTCTTGAGGAAAGGGAGAATTTGCTAAAAACAATCCACTCATATCAGTCACGAAAGTGGTGACTACATTTCCTACACTTTCACCGCTATCAACTCTTTCTTTAAGCAGATTCCTATCCACAATTAGGTACTCTACTCTCCCTCTATTGTCTTGGTAGTCTATCCATCCGGTTTGCTTGAAAGCTTCAGCTAAGGTATAATTTGACTTAACTTTTACTGTGACTCCGTTTTCATGAAGTTCAATTGGGTTGTTTGAATCTTCAAACTCTACATTAACAGAACAATCTCTGGTTGCAGTGAAAGTGATTGGATTGGTGCTCTTAGTAAAGGGGCCACAGTTTCCTGACCATGCTTTAATTTCATAACCATCATCAGGTGTAGCAATGATGTTTACATTATTACCATGTTTCACCGATTGATTTTCAGTAATTGTTCCTCCGGTGCCTGCTGTTGTGGTGATTGTATAGGTATTTATAGTGGTTGTTTGTTGATTTGTAGGAGTACTAGTTGTGGTGGTTGTTTGCTGATTTGTAGGAGTAGTAGTTGTAGTAGTCGTGGGCTGATTCGTAGAAGTAGTGGGTTGCCCCGTTGTTGGTTGATTCGTTGTCGGATCCTCATCAGTCTCCTGCTGCTCATCATCATCACTATCTCCAACAGAATCTTCTACCAAACTAAACGAAGCTTCTAAATGGCAATCCCCTCCTACTTCCAATCTCGCTAACTCAGCAGTGGAATCAAAATCAGCAGGACAACCTGAACCCGATATACTCCATCCTTCAAATGTATAACCACTATCAGCCTCAGCAATAATGTTAACCTCCCGACCAAAACCTATTTCCTCCTCACTTTTATCTACACTACCTCCAGTACCAGCTTCTGCAGTAATCCTGTATAATACCTCCGTAAATAATGCCCTGATAGTACAATCTTCAGTGATAATGAAAGATATCGTTCTCTGTGCCGTATCCATTTCAGAAAAGTCCTGTTCACCACAGTTTACTATCCATTCTTGGAAGGCATAATGCTCATTGGCTGTGGCAGTAACCTCCACTTCATCCCCATAAACTATATTCTCAGATGGTGTAACCGTGATCTCCCCATTTTTCATCCCCGTCAAAGGATCATTTTCCTCTATAGTAATCATGCGAGGAGCCTTTTCAAAAACCGCTTCCAGACTGCAATTACCCTCAACCATGAATTCAACTTCAACCTCTGCGGCATCTTCAAGTACAGGACAATCTTCACTTCTCCATTCAGTCAATTGATAACCCTTGTCAGGTATCGCCGTCAATATAGCAGTCTCTCCATAGACTACAGATAATTCCTCATCAATCTGCTGTCCATCACGGACTACGCTTCCCCCTTCTGAAGATGTAGCCGTGATGGTATAGCTAACTTTTTCAAAAACCGCTCCTATCGTACAATTTTCCAATATTGTAATCGTTATGCTTGATTCGTCATCATTTAAATCACCACAACTACCAGACCAACCTTTGAAGGCATAATGCTCATTGGCAGTAGCTGTAACCTCCACTTGGTCTCCATAGACAATATTTTCTGATGGCGTGATACTTATTTCCCCATTTAAGTTCTCTGCTGTGGAAATCATACGAGGGGCTTTGGTAAAAACCGCCTCCAAACTACAATTACCCCCAACTACGAACTCAGCCACAGGATCTGTATTACTAGCAAGTGTGGGACAATTCGCAGAAGATGTCTCTCCTTCAGTTGTCCAGCCACTAAATTGATACCCTTCTTCAGGAGTTGCCGTCAATGTCGCAGTCTCCCCATAAACTATAGATAATTCCTCATCAACCTGCTGTCCAGCTCGGACCACGCTTCCCCCATCAGTAGAAGTAGCTGTGATGGTATAGCTTACTTTCTCAAAAATCGCTCCTAATGTACAATCTGATACCAGAGTAATCGTTAGGCTCAATGCATCAGCACTAAATTCACCACAATCTCCAGACCAACCCTTGAAAGCATAATGATCATGAGCTGTGGCTGTAACCACTACTTCTTCCCCATGATCAACCGTCAAAGATGGGGTAATGCTTATTTCTCCATTATCGTTCTCTTCTATCATAATCGTTCGTGGTGCCTTGGAAAAGACAGCTTCCAATTGACAATCTCCCGAAACAGTTAAGGTCACTTTGTTCTTGACGACCAACAACTCAGGACAATCACTACCTTCAACTACTGTCCATCCACCTAACTCATACCCTTCTTCAGGCTCAGCAGTAAAAGAGACAACCTGGCCTTCTTCTCTTAATAATTCCTCTTCACTCACACTACCCCCCCCCCTTTGAAGTAGCTGTGATAGTGTAACTTATCTTTTCAAACTCTACCCCTATTTGACAATTCTTGGAAGCAGAAATAGTGATTTCTAATTTGTTCTTGTCAAAACTTCCGCAATCGCCCGTCCATTGCTTTAACTGATAGTGATCTTGAGCTGTGGCAGTAATGGTCACCGACTGACCGCTATCTACACTTTGGCTAGAAGTTATCGAACCACCACCACCTGCTGATGTGGCAATGGTGAACTTAGCCACTACTGGCTCAATCGGTGGTGTGGACGTAACACCTTCATCATTACAGGAAAATAATAGGAGTAGTGCTACTACGAAAATAAATAATGGAAATGGAAAAATTCTAAATCTCATGGGAAAGTATATTTAATATGTTTATTGATGTTTGTGATTGATTTTAATGGATGAAAACCTTCAAAACGGACAGATAGAAAATCATGTCTGAAGTTTCCATTATTTTTTCCTGATATGGCTTATTTTTATTGATTTCAACAAGTAATTTAAACAAATTTCGGGTTTTTTCATTGATTTTTGAGGGTTTTCTAGGAATTTCGACTCTTTTTTACTGATTTTTAGATGATTATATGTGTTTTATATGTAAATATTAAGGAATTTTACCCGAAATTTATTACCCATGTATATATGACCATAAATTTCTTATCAAATAATCCAATTTAGTCTATTTGATTCCAATATGTAAAACAATTAATAATTTATTACCTACCCATCTATGTAGCTCGTATCCCAAACCGAAAATCTAAGCCCACATGGCTCATCCGTGAGTCCAAATGGATGAACGGTAAATCCGTTAAAACCACTATCGCTAATATCTCCAAGCTTCCTCTACCGATCATTCTAGTAATCAAAGAACTCTTCAAAGGAGGAATTGTGGTCAAGTCCATTGAAGATGCTTTCACGCTGATCAGCAGTAAACCACACGGTCATGTAGCCGTGGTAATGCATATGATCAAAAAACTAGGCATCCCCAAGTTGCTTGCACATAGAGATTCCCATAACCGCCGGTTGGTGCTTGGCATGACCGCTGCACGTGTGTTGCATCATTCCAGCAAATTAGCCACCAGCACGCTGTTGGATCGATGTTCGGCATCCTCCACCCTCAATGAGGAACTGGTACTCAAACGAGTCGATTCGGATGATCTGTATCAGGCTATGGACTGGCTCATTGAGCGAAAAACCGACATGGAATCTCGCCTAGCCAAACGACATCTAACGGAAGGAGAGATGGTACTCTACGATTTGATCTGTAGTTATGTGGAAGGTAAGCAGAATGAGTTTGCTGCTTTTGGGTATAATATAGACCGTAAGAGAGGGAAGAAGCAGTGTATCGTTTGAATAGGAAGATACCTCTACTCCTCCACAGAATGCAGTAGATAATATACCTCCATCGGGGATACTAGCACTACATATACCATTACATCTGCAGGTTCTATAGGAACAATTACTGAGAATCAAACTGTTGAACAAGATGCAACTGTAAGCATTACTGCCACACCAAGTACCAGTTATCAAATACAATCAAAGGTGGAACTTGCGGAAACTTTGCCATGACAATCAATCCTGCAACCTTCACCGTTTCTGAAGATTGTTCTATCAACGTTGCTTTTGAAAGTGAAAGTTCTAACCAATGTGAAACACCCTTATATAATGATATGATAATGAAATAATTAAAGATTATCCATGTGCAAGATCCTTATTAGGTCAAAAAGTATTTATCGATCCGAATGACCAAACATCTTTACAGTATTACATCGCTGATCGTGCCCCTTTAACAGCTTTGGCAAATGGAGGAGGTCACCTAAGGTATATTTGTACTACTTTCGTTAAGAAGGTGAGAAGACTCTTTTACGATTGCCCCAAAATTCAATCAAGATATCAGCTCCTGGGTCATCAGCAATATGACTGATATGGAATCAATGTTTAAAGATGCTAGTTTATTTAATCAATACATTGGTGATTACAATGTTAGTAATGTAACCAATATGAAAGGAGTGTTTAAAAATGCAAGTTTGCTCAAATATAACCTAAGTAAATGGACTGTTGATAAGGTTACATCTTTTGAGTCATTTGCCCGATTTAGTCCTATTGGATATAATAGCTCAAAACTTCCACCTTATTCAAAATTCTCTATATATTGGTCAAACTAAATCGCCATTTCAGTACGAAGTATATCATTATAAACATGAGATATAAAAAAACTATAAACTTTACGTTATTCATTGTCCTTTGCTTGTTCACTTTTAAAACAATAGGGCAAAATAATTCTGATTTAAAATTCAAAAGTGCCAACGATCAGCTAAAATATATTGGAATGCCCATTGGAGGAATTACCAGCGGACAGGTATATCTTGGAGGTGATGGTCAACTTTGGTATTGGGATATTTTCAATATCAAAAAAATAAATCCAGGAAGTAGAGGTGATAAATTTTACCTTAACCCAATGGAACAAGATCGTCATTTTGAACAAGGTTTCGCCCTTAGGGTATATGATAAGACCAAGAGTTTAACCACTCAAACCAAATATCTAAATATAGATGGGTTCTCTGAAGTGAGTTTTCAGGGTGAATACCCCATAGGAAGAGTATGGTATGAAGATGAATCTTTTCCACTTTCGGTAGAACTAGAAGCTTATACACCCTTTATTCCCACTGACCATGAATCGTCTGATTTTCCTGCAATAGTGTTGGAATACACTGTGACAAATAACTCAAATGAAGTAGTGATCTTTGAGTTTTTGGGATGGCTTCAAAATATGGCAAACTATCAAACCGCCCATAAATCTGATGGGGGAATTCACAAAAATGAAATTGTCATTGATAAGAAAACCGTACAACTAAAACTCTATTCCAAAGTAAATGAAAAAGATACAGATTTGCCCGATTATGGCAATATGGCTCTTACTTTGATCGAAGGAGAAAACGCTTGGGCTACACCAAAAATTAAGCAAAGAATCAAATACAACATCCCTGAAATTGAACCCTCAATAGAAAATACTAGCGAAACAAAACTAGGGGATGTAATGACAGGACTAATCGGGAAAGAAATCACTTTAAAGCCCCGAGAAAGCAATAAACTGACATTTCTGCTCTCATGGTACTTCCCCAATCTTCACCGAGAAGAGAGTGGTTTCCACAACCTTAATAACAGACATAATCTACGCCAATACTACAGCAAAAAATTTACGTCCTCTTACGATGTGGCAAATAAAATCATATCCAATACCGATAAATTTTTAAACACAACAAAACTTTGGAACAAAACCTGGTATGATTCTTCGCTTCCTAAATGGTTTTTAAACCGAACATTCTCGAATGTTAGCACATTAGCAACTACTTCATGCTATCGATTGGATGACCTCACTGATAATCCTGATAATGAGGGAAGATTCTATACAATGGAAGGTGTTTATCTTGGACGGGGGACTTGTACACACGTTTTACATTACGAACAAGCCCTTGGGAGGGTATTTCCAAGACTAGCACGTCAATTAATAACGCAAGTTGATTATGGACTGTCTTATAATGAAAATGGGTTAATCAGCTACCGAGGTGAATTGAGCCATATTGGACAACATGATGGTAGAGGTTATGCAGTTGATGGTCAAGCTGGTTCCATTTTAAGAGCATACAGAGAACATACCACAGCAAAAAACAATGAATACCTCAAAGAATACTGGCCAAAAATTAAAACTAGCATTCAGTACTTGATCAATCACGACTCTGAGAAAACTGGAAAACCCGACGGTATTTTAGAAGGTATCCAATACAATACTCTAGATAAAATTTGGTACGGTAAAAATGCATGGCTAAGTGGAATGTATAATGCATCCTTGCTTGTGGGTGAAGCATTAGCCAATGAAATGAACGATATAAAATTTGCCGGCTATTGTAGGAATATAGCCGAACTAGGTAAGAAAAACCTTGAAAACCAATTATTCAACGGAGAGTATTTTTATCATATTCTTGATTATGATAATTTGAATGCCCCAAATACAAATGATGGTTGTCATGTTGATCAATTGCTAGGAAAATACTGGGCTAAACAGGTGGGCCTACCAGACATAGTATCAAAAGATAAAGCCAAAAAAGCTCTATCCTCCATTTTGAAATACAATACCTACAACAGATACGCAGAACATCTTAAAACCACCAAGATTCCCGTCTCTCGTTTCTATGCACTACCAGACGAGCCAGTAATGATCATGTGTAGTTTTCCTAAAGGTGGGGAAGATCTAGCTCCTGGAAATATCGAAAAAGATTGGGATAAATTAGTAGTTGGATATTTTAGTGAAGTTTTCTCAGCACAAGAATATCATGTCGCAGCTTCAATGATTGATCACGGAATGATTGATGGTGCACTAAAAATAATGAAAGGTGTAGATAAACGATATCGCCCAGAAAGAAGAAACCCTTACAACGAAATAGAGTACGGTAATCATTATACGAGGGCTATGTCAAGCTTTGCCCCATTTATCTCAGCATCAGGCTTTACCTTACATGAGCCAAAAGAAATAATTGGATTTGCCCCTAAGATTACACCAGATGATTTTAAATCTGCATTTATAAGTGGCAATGCTTGGGGTACCTTTACACAGATTAGATCTCAAACCAAGCAAAAAAACACCTTGACTATCAAATATGGATCCATCACACTATCCAGCATAACTCTTCAGGTTCAAAGCGATAACTTAAATCTTGAAAGCTTTACGCTCAATGAAGAAAAAATAGATGCTAAACTCGAAAAAGATGGCAATCGTTATCAAATAAATTGGAGATCAACCATATTAGAAATTGGTGATGAAATAGCTATAGAATTAAATTAATAATTGCCTTTTTCCTTTTTTACATTACTATACCATCTAGGTTGTAAAATTCAATCTATAATTTGATCATTTGATTATCTCCTTAGTACATAAAAATAAAAACTTGGTTCTAATCCACAACAAAGTGATTAGAACCATCGTTTAAACAATTGAACGAGATGTTTTACACTTCATTATGAATAAACTAATCCATGGGTTTTCGAAACTATCTTCTGAGGAAAAGATAGATTTAGTAACTAACCGTTTTTTTGAAAATCCATTAAAATCCAAACAAGTAATTGATTTATATAGACTTGCAAATAAAACCAAACAACAGGTACATGAACGTTTTTCTGAAAATACGATTTCTAATTTTTTGCTGCCTTTCTCAGTCGCTCCAAATTTTCTAATTAATCAAAAGACGTATTGTCTCCCAATGGTAACAGAAGAAAGTAGCGTTGTTGCAGCAGCTGCAAATGCCGCTAAATTCTGGTATTCAAGAGGTGGTTTTCAGACAAGAGTAGACAAAATGGTTAAAAAAGGACAAGTCCACTTCTTCTTCAGCGGTGACAACAAAAAACTTGAACATTTATTTGATACACATAAGTCTCATTTAATCAAATCCACTAAGCACATCACCCATAACATGGACAAACGAGGTGGAGGTATTCAAAGCATTAAATTCATTAACTCTACTGACCTACTATCTGACTATTATCAGCTGGACTTGGAATTTATTACCATAGATGCCATGGGCGCAAATTTCATCAATTCTTGTTTAGAAGTGATAGCCCAAGAATGGAACTCAATTTATAATAATTCAGATTTATTTTCAACAAGTGATTACTTTGAAGTATTGATGTCAATATTGTCCAACCACAATCCTGATTGTCGGGTATATGTGAAGGTTGAGTGTCCAGTTAATTCACTGGGTCAAAATACAACCGAAGCCCATAATTATGCCCGGAGGTTTGTGTTGGCATGTAAAATTGCTTCTGTTAGTCTATCCCGAGCAGTCACTCATAATAAGGGCATTCTTAATGGTATTGATGCAGTTTTAATTGCTACGGGCAATGATTTTCGAGCCGTTGAAGCCTCTATTCACTCATATGCATCTATTAATGGTGCCTACCAATCACTAAGCCAAGCATCTATCAGCAAAGGAATTTTTCGATTTGAAATGACTATCCCCCTATCAATAGGTACTATAGGTGGGCTAACCAAATTACATCCTCTAGTGAACTGGGGTCATCAATTGTTGCAATGGCCCAATGCAGAAAGATTGATGGAAATTATTGCTGCAGCTGGATTGGCTCAAAATTTTTCAGCCATAAATTCATTGATTACTTCAGGAATACAAAGTGGACATATGAAAATGCACCTACAAAATATCCTAAGCCATCTAAAAGCTACAGATGAACAAAGGCTAAAGGCTACCAAGTATTTTAAAAATAGAAAAATCAGTGTAAAAATGGTTGAAGACTACTTAAATCATAAAACATCTCCATGATTGAACGATATTACAGTCCTGGAAAGTTAATGATCAGTGGCGAATATCTCGTTCTAAAAGGAGCAAAATCACTTGCCTTACCAACAAAATTGGGTCAGTCATTGGAATTTGAATCAAATAGTTCCGGTGTTCTGAAATGGCAAAGTTTTGACTCAAAAGGGTGTCTATGGTTCGAAGCTCAATTTCAATTGCCCCATTTAAAACTGATTAAGGCGGCACCAAAAAAGTACCTACAATTTTTATGGAAACTATTAAAAATTGTAAAATCTATCAATCCCAATTTTATTGACAGAGCATCTGGGATAGTTCAAACACACCTTGAATTCAACTTAGATTGGGGTCTGGGTAGTTCATCCACTCTGATTCATAATTTAGCCCAATGGGGGAAAGTTAATCCTTATTTGTTAGGGATAAAATCATCGGATGGAAGTCTATATGATATAGCAGTTGCACAGATAAATAAAGCCATTATATATCAAAAATTGAATCAAGCACGCTTTTCTGAAGTTGTTGATTTTGACCCTCCTTTTAAATCTTCTTTGTATTTGGTTTATCTAAATAAAAAACAAAGTACTGCTAAAGAAATTAAACAATTCCATAAAGCAATCACCACAACAGATGATATCCATAATGTCAGCAAGATTACCCAAAATATCTTGTGCTGCAAAAATCAAAAACAATTCAACGAACTATTGATACGACATGAACGAATACTTTCAAGTGTTCTCCAATCCCAGACAGTTCAAAAAAAATTGTTCCCTGATTTTACTGGTGCCATCAAGAGTTTGGGAGCTTGGAATGGTGATTTTATATTGGCATCAGGAAACTCAGGCACTGCTGACTACTTTATTACAAAAGGATACTCCACAATATTTAATTTCCAAGACATATTTTAGTTCGTATTCTCAACAAACAAATGCAACTTATAGATTAAATATCGGATTGATTTTTAGATTTTATTGGATTTTTCATTGAAACATTTATCTTCAGTTACGATTGATTGTTAATGGTTTGGTATATGGATGCTTGTTTGATTTACAACCGAATTTTGTTTTTAGCCATCGCATAATTATCATTTTTTCGGAACTATGGAAATATGTAGCACCATGTGGTTGTTTTTTAAAATCCACTGAATAGAGCCAAATTGGAAAAATTTTCTAAATAATAAGAATATCAAAAAATTTTAGGCAACCTTATTGAATACCATCAACTGGTCATCAATAAAGGCAATAAGATGATTTCCTACACAAGCAGCAGTAAAAGATTCATCATCTTTTTCAATTTCAAAAAGGTTGTGGTTCTGTATCAAACAAGCAGTAAATACATTAACTGGACAAGTAGAATTGCTCCTTTTAAGCCATCCCTCAACGTTATTATCAGATGAAAATCTGAGTTCATAGTATTCTATACCCTGGTCATGTTCAATTCGACATTGCCAGTTGCTTGGAAGAATATCGCTATGGACATAGTTTTGAGTACTCACCTTATGTTAAAATAAATTCACTAAACAATCTACTTCAACAATTGTGCCAATTATTATGACCCCTTTAAGAAAAAAGAATTATCCAATAAATTTTTGGAAATTCTAGTAGTAAATCAATCGGTTGTCTTTTATATCTGACTTGTTTTGAAGAGCATCCACAAGCTGTTCCATTATTCCTTCATTTTCTCTATTACTAAGAGAAATCGCATAGCTCTGGTAGTCATCTAAATCATCTGTAGGGTTAAATGTCAAAACCTTGATTTTATACATTCCTTCATTTCCTCGAATCAAATCAGAAATTTCATTTTCTTCGATCCCGAATGCGGCACCTACAACTTTAGGTTCATCTCCAGCACCTACAATAGTAGCATTCCTTTGATTTAGAGCCGAAGCTGGATTTATTTCAAACTCTTGATCTTGGGCTGCTAGATCTTCAAGAGTTTGAGCATCTCCATACCATTGTTGAATCAATTGGGCTTTTTTATCCTCTTCTAAAATCCTCTCAATTTTATTAGATACTTGGTCAAACTTTGGTGTTCCGTCAGGATTTATATCAGTTAGTTGAACCACTACATACCCACCAGAAAAATCAAACCTCTGAATCTGATTGACTTTTGTCTTCTTGTCAAAAGCCCATTGAATCGCTTCCCTTGTTTGATCAAGTGATCCTAATTCTTGATCAAGGGGATAAATCTGGTTTTCTGAAGTATACTCAATCTGGCTTTCATCTGCTAACTCAACAAATCGGCTCGGATCTTGTTTCACATCCATCTCAAATTGAGTCGCACTTCTGAATATTTCATTGGAAGTTTCATTTGATGGGACAATTTCAGCAACGATATTAGCCAATAGAATTAAATCATCTTTTTCTGTCACCCTGATAACGTGGTATCCAAAAATTGTTTCAATCATTCCAATAGTGCCCACGGGGTTCTCCCTACAGAACGCATAGAATTCATCAACCATATCGCCTTCCTTAAAAAATCCTAAATCCCCTCCTCTAGTTGCAGTCGGACCGTCAGAATTTTCTTCAGCTAGTTCTTCAAATTCGCTCGGGTTTAATCGTGCTTGTCGAAGTAAATCTCGGGCTATATTTTCTGCTTGTTCTTTCGAACGTAGCATATCTTCCTCAGCATTTTGTGCTCCTTGATGAGAAATTAAAATATGACTTGCTCGGACATTTCCCCCAACTTTTTTATCCACTACTCTACTCAACTTAAAATCATTTTCGTCCTCATATGGACCAAATATTTCTCCTATCTCAAGTCCAAACAGCAAATCTGCATATTCACTACTTAACTCTCCTTTTGCTTGATAAATCGAATCAAAAGGAACTTCTGAATGAAGATCTACAAATTCTCTAACTTCTTGGGTTTGAGAAAATCCTAGAATCGTATCAGTCAGCTTCGATACATCGTTATAACTTATCCGCTGATCTTTGAGTGATTCTAGTCTTACCCTTATGATTTCCTTATCTGCATCCGTAGGTTCATTTTGAAAAACTGCAAAATGAACTGAACGATAGGGATCTTCTTGAAATTCTTCTTTATTTTTTTGATAGTATTTTTCAATTTCTTCATCAGAAATATCTACCAGGCTATCATCAACATGATCGTAAGGAATCAAAATATATTCTATATTGACATTATCATTTTCTAGCTTGTGAAACAGTTTAGCATGAGATGATGAAAAAATACTACCTGATTTAACTAAATCACTGTATAACTGAAGTTTTGCTATTGATACTAAACTTTTTTCTTGGTTATTCCACTGGTTATAGCTGGCTTGATTTGTATTTCGAAGATCAGAAACATATTGCCTGAATTTTCCAAAATCGAATTCACCCAATTCATTTTGAAATTCCGGTGAACCTGTAATTTCATCATTAGAGCGCAATAATTTTTCGAGTTGATCTGGACCAATATCAATTCCAAGATGATTATACTCCTGACCCATTATCGTTCTCAAAGTAAGATCTGAATACACATAATTTACCGCCTGCATGGTGGTTAATCTAGGGGTTCTTCGTTGGAATTGTTCTACTTCAGACCTGAAATAATCAATTTTGATATCCTCATCATTTACCGTAGCTATTGGTTTTATTGAAGCCAATGAAATCCCCGGTTGGGTGATGACTCCTGAAATAACAAATGCAAAAAGAGCCATTGCGATTACGATAATCAAAATAATCGACCGTTGTCGAATTTTTCCTAGAATTGCCATTGATTAAAATTAGAGTGCAAAATTACAAGTAATGCCATTATTTTATCAAAAAATTATAAACTCTTGATAGCATTAAGATGGACATAGACCATGATGAAACTAAAATGTGTAGGTGGCATATCCTAATCCTAGTGAAATAGTTCCAATCGTTATTCAACAAATCCACTCAAGAACTCGAATTGGTATTTAGTTTGATTCGCTTAATTTTTTTAGCAGATACATCTAGAATAGTACATTTAAAGTGTTCAATATATATTACTTCATCCTTATCAGGAATATCTCCGTGATGATAAAAAATCATTCCACCTATAGTTTCATATTGATCTGATTCAGGAAGTTTTATACCATAGTTTTGATTGATAAAATCTACTTCCATACGGGCATCAAATTCAAATTCATTTTCCCTTATCTCCTTGTGTGCATCTGAACTCTCTTTGTCGTGCTCATCTTCGATTTCTCCAAATAGCTCTTCCACAACATCTTCTAAGGTGATTATTCCCTCTGTAGCACCGTATTCATCAAGCACTACTGCAATACTCCTGTGCTTTGCATTCAACAATTTCAAAATTTGATTGATTGGCATTGTTTCGGGTACAAAATCTATTTCTCTTATATTATCACCAATATTTTTTATGTCATTAAACATATCAAAAGCATGGATGTAGCCAATTATTTTGTCGATATCATTCCTGAAAATCAGAATCTTAGATTTGCCTGATTCAGTAAACTTTTTTCTTAATATGTCGGGATCTTCTCCGATTTCAACGGCTATCAATTCTGTTCTTGGAATCAATATCTCTCGGGCAGAAGTAGTAGAAAATTCCAAAGCATTTCGGAAGATTTGTATTTCCGAATCCAATTTTTCCTTACCTATTGTTTCTAACTGCTCTGCAATATAACTTCCTAATTCGAGCTTGGAAAATGTAAATTGAACCTGATCAGAATCGGATTTGAAAAATTTCCCCAATATCAAATTCGCCATCATGAGGGTAACGAAAGTTATTGGTCCGAAGAAGTAATAAAAACAAGCTGCTGGAAAAATGAATAGACTTAAAACAAACTCTGGATAAAGCTGACTAAAAAGTTTTGGGAAAAATTCAGCAGTTACCAGAATGATTGAAGTTGATATTAAGGTCTGAATAAATAGGGTTTTTAGAGAAGGTTCATTTAAGTGCATCTCAGGAGGAAATAATCTAAGTATTTCTTCACCCATATATATACCATAGATTACTAAAACGATATTATTCCCTACCAACATTGTCGTAATAAATTGAGAAGGATTTTTGGTAGCGACTTTAAATGCTTTTGAGAAAAGCCCTTTTTTTTTCTGTTCTATAGCCAGAAAAATGGGGTTTGCAGAAACATACGCAATCTCAATTGCAGAGAAAAATCCCGAAAGGGCCAAACATAATAAGATGACCAAATGATCAAGTGATATCATTTAAGCACTTAGGTTCTATTCTGAAACCGCTTCCGCCATCTTCGCCTAAAAAAGGCCATAAAAACTGATACAATACCAAAAGCCAAAAATAGTTTAGCTCTTTTTGGGTCTGATTCCCATTTGAGAAAGACTTCAATGGTGCACACAATAGCTATAATCCAATAAACAAACTCGGAAAACCTAAATATACTATTCATCAATATCTAAAGAATCAGAAGGTTCTTGGTCTTGAACAAAAAGAGAACCAACGAGTTCGCCTGACTGATAATTTGAAAAGTCACGAGAAGCATCTAATCGTATGCCATCAAAATTAAAGTCCTCATTCTCGAAATTAAAAGGTTCTTCGGTAAATAACCATTTGTTTTTTGAATCCCAGTATAACTGTTCTGTTGTCAATTGTGCTCCATTATGAGACAATAGTCTAACTCCTTTTTGCAAATCTGCAATCCGCATTCTATTGTAAATAAGTCCATAGTTGGCATAAACATAATTTTCATTTCCATCAGAATCATAAAAGATAATTTCTAACCCCTCTGGGAACTCAGAATACTCAAAGCCTAAATTTGAATAGTCTTGATGAACTGGAGCCTTCAAGATTGCCTCCACTCGTGCAGAATCGGTATAGATAAAATTAATGTTAAATGCTGTCCCTACCGGTATAAGTTTAGATTGATTGATATCCGTATTTTGATTGTTTATACTATCACAAGAGCCACACATCAAAGCCATCATCACAACGAAAGAAACTGTTATTCTGTACCTTAAAATCTTAATAAGAATAAAATTCAAAGAATACGATATCCTTTAGGTGATTATGAAGATAGGTTCTTCCAATTGTCAAATTCTTTACTTAGACAAACTAGGAACTGTCACAGACCGGCCTACCCAACACTTAAATGTAATGGATTTGCCTTCCATTCCTTCCGTGAAGATATCTGTTTTGGAAGGTGCTCTTCCCATAAAACTCCTAATGAATCTATCAGCATCTCTTTTTACTGAAGGATCGACTCGAGAGGCTCTTCTAGCCTGATCTGCAGCAAGCCAATAAATAGCTCTTTTTTCGAATTGGGTATCCCCACAATTATTTGCACTTGATGCATACATATCGGCAATAGCCAAATAAGCCCTTCCAAGTGATGGTCTATTTTTTAGTGCTTGTAAAAAGTAATTCCTTGCGGAGGTATAGCTTTTCACTTTTTTGAACTTCACCCCTAATCGAAAAAGAATGGTTGCTTTTTTATAAGCGTCATCTTCTAAAGCAATAGCTTCTTTGAAGTATTTCAATGCCTCTTGGGAATTCCCGGCTTGGTCCGTGAGATACCCTAAAAAATAAGCTGAATCAGCAGAGGGTTCTAGTTGATGCATGGTTTCAACCAGAGTAACAAACAAATCAGAATCAGTACAATCTTTTCCATACATTCTAGAAGTTGCTCTTTTAACCCAGACCAAATCTCCCTTGTTTTCTTCAAGATTTCTTTCATAAAAAGGAATTAAATTTTCACAAGAAGCTTCACTGGCAATGATTTTATCCATATTGGAATGAAATACTGAAAAGGCATTGATATAAGATCCAAACGCCTTTTTGTTGCTTTGTTCGACATTTGATAGTGCAATCTCTTGGTCCTCCTTTTTTATTAACTGGTCAAGCCTTTTAGAGTAATTTTCCCCCTCAGTAACGAATTTTTCAGATAAATTTTCATAAACATCAAACAATAATTCTTCGGTCACATCTGGATTTTTCTGTTTAAATAAATCGTGAAGAGTTTTAAAATAGTTGTAGATATGTTTTGGATTTGTAAAACTATCGGGGTCTTTTTGATATGCATCTCGAAAACTAATGTATAAGCTTTTGGGATCTGCTTTCTCATAATCCATCAAGGCTTGGGCTTTTTTCCCCAAGATGCCTCCTATCTCAGATTTTCCTTTGCGTTTAGGAAAATATTTTACCCATTGGTCATACAATACAATCAAATCATCAATGTGTTGATCTTTTTGGTCCTCTGGGGAATTTTCAATCAATTCGCGCAATATTCTTTCACCATAAGAATAAATTGCAGCGTTAGCTGAAGGGCAATTCTTACGAGCAGATCTCCAGGGTTCTAGTGCAGCATCATAATTTTTAACTTTTGCATATTCAGCAAAAATTGATACCTGCTGTAAACATTCATCATCCGATTGTGCATTTACTTTTGATGCTAAGAAAACTAATCCACAAACCATCAGTGGAAAAAGTATTTTATTTGTTTTCAATTGTTTCATTGATTGGAAATTAATTATACTTTCTTTTTATAAACCATAAATCATTTAAAGACAACCCCACTCTGAGAGCCAAACTTGAATTAGCGACAAGCCCATTTCGGCTGCTCCCATTTGTACCTATCTCTAATCCCACATTCGCATTGGATAGAGATCTGATGGGCAAACCCAATCCGAAGGATATCACCGTCGAATTGATGGGCTGGTTATCAATCAAGACACCCAGATCCTCTACACGGAAACCACAGCGGTAAACGACTCGACTGAAGTAACTTGTCAATGAGGAATAATCTGGAATATAAAACCCTCCAATTATCCACTGACTAGCATCCTTATAAGCTACATTTTTTCGCTTTGGAAATTCCGATTTAAAGTTACTCAATTTAGACAAATTAAGTTGCATTCCTAAAAACCATTTTTGATCTTGACCTATCCCTACTCCAAATTTAGTTTTTTGAGGCATTATTTTTCTCGTGGTACTTAGATTATCCTTATCTAGATCAACTTCTATAAACTCTTCAATGCTTTGGTTTATTGAGGATCTTGTATATACGATTCTTCTGTTTTGAGAATTCAATCCGGATTGAGGTTGCAAACTCAAAAAGCCTCTTGCTTTGAGCTTTTGGGTCAATATAACATCTACTTCTGCTGAAAATTGATAGCTCCATCCGGAAATTTGTGAACTATCTTCAGAGTTGGTACTTATTTCTACTCCTTGTAGCAACTGGTTTCTCGCATAATTTAAGCTTCCAAAATTATAATATGCTGTGGCCCCTATTCTCAAATTCTCAATAATCGGAAGACCTATAGACAAAAAAACTTGATTTACTCCTCCATTTCCCTCAAACCTATTGATGAGGTTTTGTTCTTCTGATTCTACAATATTTTCTATCTTATACCCAACTGAGGTCAAGGGGATTAGACCAAATCCCACCCCAAATTTCTTGGTAGGAATTGCTATAGAAAGGTAATCTAGGCCTGCTCCGTTAAGGGTTTTATTTTCGTTATCACTTGAAATAAAATTTGTGTTATAGTTGATTCCCAATGAATAGGTTGTGTACTTTAGTTCACCATAAGCTGCTGGATTATTCAAATTGACATGAATGGAGTCACTATAAATATCTAGCCCTCCCATCAATCTAGTTACTTGAGTACCTCTAAAATTCTGTTCACCAAGTCCAGCGAAGGAATAAGGAGATAAACTTCCTGTCTGTGCGGTCAGCCAGATAGGGACCAGAAATAACAGGTATACAAAAATCGAAATTTGGAGATTTAGCAATTTAATTCTAATAAATGATTGAGTCCTTTTGCCAGGAAATTAGGCTTTACAAATATCTTATTTTTAATTGTACTATCCAACCTCTGAATATCTCCTCCACATCCAATTACTTTTAGTTCTTCAAATTTTGATTTACATTCATTGATTCTGTAGATAATTTCCGCATGAATTCCAAAATTGATTCCAGCATGAATGCTTTGGGATGTAGACTTTCCCCACATCTGTTTTGGTCTTTTATAGTCAAGTTGAGGCAATTGTCCAGTACGCTTAGCAAGGGTTTTGTAGCGCATCAGGTATCCAGGAGAAATAGCTCCGCCCAGGTGGTGGTTTTCTTCATCTAATACATCATAAGTAATGCAGCTACCCATATCAATAATCAGTTTTGCTGAATTATTATTCAAAGTACACCCTTGGGCAAGTAAGGCCAAACGATCCGATCCTATAGTCTCTAATGTCTCGTAACTGGAACTGAAGGGCAGTTGTAGGTTTTTATCACAGGGGATAAACACGACTTCTTCCCATTTATGAGACAAGAATTTATTGTTTAAAATGCCTGTCACATCAGAGTAAATGCCCAATTTCAGTTGTGGATATTGCATTTTCAACGAAGAAAAGACCAGGTCAATAGAGTCACGGTTCGAAATTTTGTTGTAGATGATTTTTTCTTTTTCAAAAACGAAATATTTGATAGCAGAATTTCCTGAATCAATAATCAATTTTGGGGTCTCTGTCTGGTATTGATTCAATTAGCTCTGGGTAATAAAAGTTCGAAGTTAAGATATAATTTTTTCTAATTTTGCAAACCTTTTACTTTTTGGTGCCTTAGCTCAGTTGGTAGAGCAACGGACTGAAAATCCGTGTGTCCCTGGTTCGATTCCTGGAGGTACCACAAGAAACCTTTGTTAAAGCACCGCAAGTTAATAGATTCTGCTGCGTTTTTTTTCTTGAGCTAAATATATGCTAAACCTTTCTTATAAACGCACATAAACAAAGGTTGCCGGAAATTCTTCTTGTCTTAATATTCAGTGATTCTTTAATAAGAAATGAGCATAAGCCCTATGACTGGTGTCCATAAACATCTAACCTGAAACAATTTTTTCAACTTGATCAGGCTCAACCTAACCAAGAACTATTATTTGTTGAGACGAATGAAATATGAAGATGATTTCAATAATTGGTAAGTATATAGTATCTTGGAGAACAATTTTTTAATGTTTATGAATCACTTTGGTAATAATATCAGTACTCCCTATCTTTTGTGTATTTTACTAATCATAGGTGCGTTTGCTCATGCCCAAGATAAACTGCCCAAACCTGAAGAAACAGAAGTTTGGGAGCCGGAACCCCAATTAGTAGTATTTGATGAAAATAATTTCCCAAGCGATGCTGTTGTTCTTTTCGATGGGTCAGATTTATCCAAATGGCAAAGTGCTGTTGGAGATGGAAGCCCAGCTTTATGGAAAATAAATAATGACAAATCAATGACCGTTTCTCCGGGTGCTGGCGGCATTGAAACAATTGAAGAACACGGTTCTATACAGCTACATCTTGAATGGAAAGCACCTGAAATCATAAAAGGGAATGGTCAAGGAAGAGGAAATAGTGGAGTTTTTTTTCAGCGAAGATATGAAGTTCAAATTTTAGATAGTTACGAAAACCGAACATATTCTAACGGTCAGGCGGCTTCAGTTTACAAACAATATATTCCTCTTGTCAATGCGACAAAACCACCGGACCAATGGCAGGTTTATGATATCATATTTATTGAGCCCAGATATGATGACCAGGGAAATTTAGAAGCCCATGGTCGAATTACTGTCTTTCACAATGGAATATTAGTCCAAAACAATGTAAAACTGTTGGGGACAACAGAATATATTGGTAAACCCAAGACTGGCAGAGATCAAATGCCTGGTCATGATGGGGAAAAAAGATTAGATAGAAAATTACAACTCCAAGACCATGGGGATCTTGTTAGTTTCCGTAACATTTGGATGAGAAAGCTATGATGATTTTTATTCCTGACTTCGTCAGTTTGGCACTCTAAATAGTTGATTTGTTAATCAAAAAAACTTGAAAAATGTCTTTTGAATTTAACTTAAAAATCCCAAAAAGCAATATCTTAAGGAGGAGTATAAGAGATCAATTATTAATAAAATAGTGGTCTTTAGTCAAATCTTCCGTTTTTACATGTGAAAGACCATGCCATACTGAAATAAACTGCATTTTAAACTATATCATGGGATGATAGGCCTTTTGACTTCTTTGTTTTTTGCCTGGCTTATAATTGTCAACACAGACACTCTTCTATAGGTTTCTAGTCAATGATAGAGTTGATTTTTTTGAAAAATTAGATTGAAGAAGACTTAATTCTATTTTGAAGGGTTCAAAGAAATTCATTTGTTTAGAATACGGGATTTAAAATGTTTCATGACTTCTAAAATACGAAATTAGATTGAATTATACAGATATTTTAACTTAATGTCAAATAAGTGTCTAATATTGATTAATACTTCTATTCTAATGCGATTACCAAAATTTAGTTCAAAGGTATCATAATATACTCGGCTGATAAGGATTTTGGTAATGTTTGGGATGTAACATTTTTAAACCAAATGACTCTTAAATTATAATCAATCATATCCTAAGTATGAAAAAATTTTTATGTTTTGGTCTGCTGTTACTACTATTTAATCAATGTATCTATATGATGTTCCCCAAAGATTTTGAGGTCAAAGTTGAATTTGACGAAGAGTTTGCAGAAGAAAATCTACATGAACACGAAGAAATCAACTCTGATTATGAACAAGATATTGACTCGTTGATTATCAAATAGTCGAAATCAAACCCTAGAGTATGGCATAGGCAAATTTAGAATGCCTATAAAACCTGTTTATATTTTATCTTTGACGTTGAAATAAACATAAAATTATGAGTGCAATATTGTCTCAAAGATCAGGAAATCCTGTTTTAGGTACCCAAACATTCAAATCCCTAGGTGGTCTTGCTTCCTCCAATACTATGACTTTAAAGGGGACGGTCAACAAAATATTTTTGAGTATTATCCTAATGGTTGGGGTTGGGTTACTCACATATCAATCAATGATAGAGATACCTGAATTGATTATTGCGACTGCAATTGGCGGTTTTGTTGTTGCCATTATAACTGTGTTTAAAAAACAATGGGCACCAACTACAGTTCCAATATATGCTATTCTAGAAGGCGCATTTTTGGGTGGCATATCTGCCATTTACAGTGCTCTTTATGATGGAATAGTATTTCAAGCTATTTTCCTAACCTTGGCCATATTGGTATGCATGCTCATGTTGTATCAATCTGGTTTAATTAAGGTAACCAACAAATTCCGGCTTGGAGTTTTTGCTGCAACAGGAGGAGTTTTTATTTTTTACTTTCTGAGTTTTATTTTGGGATTTTTTGGGATCAATGTTAGTGTATTAGATCCCACAAACGCTTCTATGATGGCCATTGGCATCAATCTTGTAATCATTGTGATTGCTGCACTAAATTTAGTTTTAGATTTTGATTTTATAGATCAAGCCTCAAAACGTGGTCTTCCCAAATATATGGAGTGGTATGGTGCTTTTGGACTTTTGGTCACTCTGATATGGTTGTATTTTGAGATTCTAAGACTATTGGCTAGATTGAATTCAAGACAGTAAAATCTTCCATTTTTTTATTGAGAAAACGCATTTATTCTTGCAATTCAATAAAGTCATACTTAATTCTTTGGCTCTAATCCCTCTGGCGTTTAGCCATTCTTGAAAAATGAGATTGCCGAAGGTATCAGGGAGGGAATCAGCAATCATAGGAGGTAATCCTTGAAATGTATCGCCTTGATATTCTTTAAAAATTTGTACTGATTTAGTTGGTCTGAAAATAAAAAGGAATAATTTCGAATACTTCCCAGAATCTAAAAACTCTGGGTTATATTGAAAGAAAGATTTCCCTTTATCAAAGTCAAAACCTAACTTACCTAACTCCTTGTCAAACGCAATGACATCAATTACTTTGTACACTGGCATAATTAGTATAGCAATGGAGTATCGCCCGTTTCTACAAAATCATCAAGAGAGTTATAGATAATGGTCAAAAACCCAAAATGATTGGCTATCTTCAAAATATTATCAATTGTAGCATTTTTCCCATTTTCAATATTTTGTATGGTGGTAGCAAAAATATTTAGAATTTCTGCAAGTTCATCACGAGACAAATCGATCACCTTACGATTTTGCTGACAAACAAGGCCTATTCGTTCCTTAACTTCTTTTATTGTACGAATATTAATTACCATTATATTAACAAATTGTATTCAAATATACATATATTTACCAATATAATGGCAGATATTAATCAAACCATTGTAGTATAAAATAGTAGATGTCCTATCTCAAGAAAAAATGATACGGAACTGAGAATATTATATTCGGGGCAATTTTCATTTTTTATGTTTCTTACAAAACTTCTAAATCTATACAGTGGTTAGAGAAAAATAAAACTTAACCGCACTTCATACAAGAAAGAGAGTTTCGTGTAGTAAGCGTCTCAATAATTCACCTCAAAACCTAGCCTAGTCCATTATTATGTTAAATAGCATTGTCAATAAGTAAGGTGAACAGAAAATAAAATAGGGAACTCACTTCTACCTATTTACACAGATTTTGGCACACTGTCCCATTGACCTTTACTAAAGTGTCTTTTCTTCTGTATAATACAATTACAGGCTTTATTTTAGGGTTCTTCCCTTGTAAGTAAAAATTTAGTTTCACTAATCTTTATCTTTAAATAAAAGCAACTATAGTAAAGAGGTATAAAAGGAGGTACAATTGTATTGGTTTATCTTACCCTTTCTTAATCTTATTTTTCTTATTGGAGATTAGCAAAACCCCTTAAAGCATTGGTTATATTGGCTTTTCATTGATTTTAAGGCATAAAAAAAGCCCACATAAAGCGAGCTTTTGCGGTCTGGACGGGACTCGAACCCGCGACCCCATGCGTGACAGGCATGTATTCTAACCAACTGAACTACCAGACCTGATGAGGGCAAATATAGTTTGCTTCTATCAATTACTTGCCCATCTGATGAATCAAAAAAATGAAAATTCTCGCACACTGAAAAATCTGCAGTTACTTTGTCTCACTAAAACCCCGTAAAACAAAAAAGGTGCGAATAGATTTAGTTTTTTTCATCTTATTCCCCTATTTTGATGTGTGATATTTTTAAATAAAGTCCAACCAAGTGTAATCAATTGATAAGATTATTCTAGGAAGAAAGTTCACTGGTACATACTCTGATGAAATTCCCTTTAAAACCACCTTTAGTATCTTTGCTATAGTGACAACCATAGCAAAATCACCAAGAAAATGACTAAGGATAGTCCTCTTTATAGTCCCGATCGAATTAATTTATTTGAGCAACTAAAATTTCCGCTAGATAAGCTCAAAAGAAGATTCAAATACATCAGATCTGCCCTCATTTTTACGATTGCTGTTTTGGTTGGAATATCCATTGAGTTTGTATTTATGAGTCGTCAACTTGATAAATTTGATGGAAATGGAATTACCTCAATATTAGAAAGTTGGCAGGGGAAAATTGATTCTATCACACAAATACATACCCAAACTATTCAATACCTAAATAAAATTGAAGCGACTTTTTCCGGAAATCTACTATTTCAAAATCTTCCCGAAGAAAAAAACCTAGACTTGATACCAAAAAAGGTCTCTTCCTCAAAACTAGACCCAGAGGAATTAAATTCTAGATTAATTGATGGATATCCCATAAAAACAAACATTCAACTGATTAACAACGAATACAATCTTGACATTGAGGGTAATTTAGTCCCACCAATCCGAGGTGCAATCACTGATAAATTTGATCCGAATGAAAATCATTTCGGAGTTGATATCGCTGCTACCAAAGACAGTCCTATTGTTACAGTTGCTGATGGAGTTGTGGTTTTGTCAGAGTATACATTAGAAACTGGATTTGTCATTATGATCAAACACTCTGAAAACCTTCTCACAGTATACAAACACAATTCGGCCCTTAAAAAAAAACAAGGAGAGACTGTTAAAGGAGGAGAAATAATCGCTTTTGGAGGTGATACAGGAGAATTATCTACCGGACCACATTTACACTTTGAAATGTGGATTAATAACCAACCGGTCGATCCGTTGTACTATTTCACTTTTTAAACCCTTGACTGTAAATTGGGAGAATAATCGAAACTTATAGATACGCAATACTTTTAGTTTGAAACGTTTTATTGTAAAAGCATTTGCTAATCGTACCATCAGGAAAAACAAGATTTGGATCGAAAATCCAATTGATGCGCAACGAACTACATTCAATTTGCTGATCAAAAAAGGTCGAAAAACCAAGTTTGGAAAAGACCGCAAATTTGACCAAATCAATTCATATCAAGACTACAAAAAAGCAGTTGATATCGCAACTTATGAAGACCTTAAACCCTATATCGATTTAATCCTTAAAGGTCATAAAAATGTGCTTTGGCCTGGTCAACCAAAATACTTATCGAAAACCTCAGGGACAACTTCAGGCATTAAATATATCCCCATAACCAAAGAGTCTCTACCCTATTATATAATTGCTGCCAGAGATGCTATACTCAATTACATCTACCAAACAGGAAAAACTGATTTTGTTCTTGGCAAACAAATTTTTTTGCAAGGAAGTCCAAAACTAGATTTTCAAAATGGTGTTGCAATCGGCAGGTTATCTGGTATCGTGGCTCACCATGTACCTAAGTATCTCCAAAAAAATAGGATGCCTAGTTGGGAGACAAACTGTATTGAAGATTGGGAGAAAAAAGTGGATCGCATTGTTGATGAAACCCTCCATAAAAAAATGTCTATCATCGCTGGAATACCACCTTGGGTAAAAATGTATTTTGAAAAAATCATAGAAAAAGTAAATACTCCGGTTGGAGATCATTTTTCTGATTTTTCACTCTTTATTTATGGTGGAGTAAATTATGAGCCATATAGACAAACATTTGAAACATTAATAGGTAAGAAAATAGATTCTATCGAAACATACCCAGCTTCAGAAGGCTTTATTGCCTACCAAGATCAGCTTGATAAAAAAGATTTGCTGCTTTTAGTAAATGGCGGGATATTTTATGAGTTCATCAAATTGAAAGATGTAAATCAACCAAAGCCAGAAAGAATCTCCCTAAAAGATGTTGAATTAAATGTTGATTATGTGCTATTGCTAACAACCAATGCAGGACTTTGGGCATACGATATTGGAGATACAGTTCGATTTACCTCAATCTTACCCTACAGAATACTTGTCACCGGGAGGGTAAAACACTTTATTTCCGCTTTTGGCGAGCACGTCATCGGTTCAGAAGTGGAATATGCACTAAAAAAAGCAAGCGAGAAAATTGGAGAGTCAGTCCAAGTCAATGAATTTACTGTCGCTCCCCAAGTAAATCCAACCTCGGGGCTTCCTCTACATGAATGGTATATAGAATTTCAGACTATACCAAAAAATATAGGTGAATTTGAACTTCTTATTGATGATGCACTTCAATTTAAGAATCTTTATTATCAGGATTTGGTAGTTGGGAAAATCATACGTCCTCTAAAAATTAAACAAGTCAAACCGGGTGGATTTAATAGCTATATGCGTGATATCGGAAAGCTGGGTGGACAAAATAAAGTTCCTCGATTGTCAAACAACAGAAAAGTCGTCAATGGACTTCAACCCTATTTGAAAACCAAACCAGAGATTTGAATAAGAATAAAGTTATCCTCATTTTCAGCAAGCCAAGACCTTTTATCGAAAAGGATGTGTTGATGTTAAAAAAAATGGGGGTTCATCTAATTGTGATTTCATCACCTCCAAAAAAGAGTATTTTTTTATTCCTCTGGTTTAGATTCCGTGAGTTTTTCTTGGTGCTTTTCGAGATTAGATCAACAAGGGCAATAATTAGTTGGTTTAATGATTACCACACATTTTTGCCATTTGTTTTGGCTAAAATTGCCAAGATTCCAAGATTGATTTTAGTCGGCGGTTTTGATGCCATAGCAAACAAGGATATCCGGCATGGTTTATTTTTGAATCCTAATCTACGCTTTTATCTTGGCAGATTGAATTATTCCTATGCAACCCAGATATGGGTAGTTCACAAAAGTTTACATCTGGGGTGTACAAGATCAAGTATTCAAAATGGCACGCAATCAGGTATTCAACATTTTATGCCCAATCTCAAAACCCCAATATATGAAGTGCCTTCGGGATACAGTCCAGAATTTTGGACTTATGTAAAAAATAAAAATCCCAACTCTGTACTCACAGTCGGTTATATATTAGATGAAAGAACATATTTGATCAAGGGAATAGGGCTTTTTGTTGCATTAGCCAAGCTAATTCCTCATATGAATTTTAAAATCATCGGAATCAGCGCGGAATTGGCTTCGAAGCATCGGTTTTCAGATATCCAAAACTTGTTCCATTACCCACCTATTAAACATCAAGAATTATTGTCCATTTATCAAGAAAGTAAATTTTATTTTCAAGGATCTATGATTGAGGGACTTCCTAATGTCTTATGTGAAGCCATGCTTTGCGGCTGTATTCCAATAGGTCGTGCTGTTTTTGGAATCCCAGATATCATAGGCAATACAGGTCATTTGATTGAAGATCCAAAAAATCTAGATTCAGTGGCGGAATTTATTACAAATGCAGATTCGACTCTAGGTGAAAAGGCACGTCAGAGAATTATCAATAATTTTTCGATAAAAAATAGGATGATGAAATTCGAATCTTTTTTATCTCCAAACAATTGAAAACCGCGATAATTGGATACCCTAGTTCAAAGAATTTAGGAGATTGGATTCAGTCGCTAGTAATTGAGTTCATTTGGAATAAAAAATTTCAGGAACTTGATCGAGAACAATTGCATGCATATTGCGGTCCGAAAGTTAAATTGATCTGTAATGGATGGTTTTTGGAAAACCCAAAACACTGGCCTCCCTCGGAAGCTATCTTTCCACTATTTATATCATTTCACATTAATCCAACTGCTAAAAAAGAACTGACAAGTCCAAAATCAATTGCCTATTTAAAAAACCATGAACCCATCGGTTGTAGGGACTTATATACTCAAAATCTGTTGAAGGATTATGGGATAAAGACCTATTTTTCAGGATGTTTAACTTTATGTTATCAAAAATCTTTTTTTGATATCAAAGAATCAAGCCAAGGTTCGGGAGTCCTTGTAGCTAGTGCTTTAGATAGACTAAAGCCCAGTATTGAAAACTGCAATAATCTGATTAATTTTTTTTCACAACTTTTAAAATTCCCGATAAAATTTTGGAAATACAAAAAAGCCGTAAAAAGACTTAATAAGGCTTTATCCACATTGGATAAATCAGTTACTTACATTTCTCAAACAATAGAACTTGCGAATCTTAAAAACGAAGATCCCAAAAATATCGCCACGCAATATTTGCATAAAATAGCTTCAGCCCAGTTAATCATAACTTCAAGAATCCATACTGCACTCCCAGCAACTGCAATGAACATTCCAGTATTATTTCTAAATGATGGGCTAAACCATATCAACCATAAAAGTCGGCTTAGTGGCTTATCTCCTTTTTTTACAACTTGTTCAACAAAGGAGATGAAACATTTAAACCTCAATTCTATAATGTGCAAATCAGATCATTTCCCCCTTATCAATCCCCTCAAAAAAACTATTTCTCTTTTTATGGATTGAGCAGATTGATCTACATTTAGCTTCTTTGTTTTTTGGTTAATCTACTGTGTTTTTCATTTTGATATTTGATTAAAACACCAAATTAACCTCTTTTTCATACCCTCTGGCAACTAGTTGTCAGAGGGGAATCAATGTCGCGATAGCGGATTGACTATACCATATGTTTTAAATTCACACTATATAAGCAAAAAAACAATGATATGGAAACTAAGTAATCCCATCTGAATTAATTTTGTTAACTTCACAAGGGTTTGTTCTATTCGATATAAAATCAATATAGATTTGCAATAAAAATAAAATGAATGTACTCATCATAGGCGGAGGTGCTAGGGAACACGTACTTGCATGGAAATTATCCAAAAGCCCTAAGGTGCGGAGTATTTTTGCACTGCCTGGAAATGCAGGGATATCTAAACTAGGAAAGTGTATTGCTGGAAATCCACTTGACTTTGATTCCATAAAACTAGAAGTTTTAAAACATGGTATTGATTTAGTTGTTGTCGGTCCCGAAACGCCATTGGTTGAAGGAATTGTTGATTACTTTATTCAAGATCAACAACTTAAAAATACGATCATCATTGGCCCTACCAAAAAAGGATCTATGCTTGAAGGTAGCAAAGCTTTTTCTAAATCATTTATGAAAAGGCATAAGATTCCAACTGCAGAATACATCAGTGTAACCAAAGAAACTTTCGAACAAGGACTTGCTTTTCTAGAAAATCAGTATCCACCTTATGTATTAAAAGCAGATGGTTTAGCTGCAGGTAAAGGTGTATTGATTTTAGATTATCAGAAAAAAGCCCAAAATACATTACAAGAAATGCTTGATGGTCAATATGGCAAGGCTTCTAAAACCGTGGTTATTGAAGAATTTATTGATGGAATAGAAGTGTCATGTTTTGTGCTAATTGATGCTAATTCATACCTTCTTTTACCATACGCCAAAGATTACAAACGAATTGGTGAAAAGGGAACGGGATTGAATACTGGAGGAATGGGCGCTGTTTCACCAGTCCCATTTGTAAATCGCCAATTAAGCAACCGAATAGAAAGAGAAATCATCATCCCTACTATTAATGGTATAAGAAATGAAAACCTTGACTTTAAGGGAGTGTTATTCATTGGCTTGATCATTACCAATGGGCAACCAAAGGTTATGGAGTACAATGTTCGGTTTGGAGACCCGGAATCCGAAGTAGTCATTCCCAGACTTAATAACGACTTGGTAGATTTATTTTTGGGGATTTCAAATAACACCCTTTCAAGTATTCAACTAGATATCAATCCACAAACTGCCACAACAGTTATGGCCGTTTCCGGCGGATACCCTGTGAACTATACTGTTGGCGAACAAATTACTGGTTTAGACGATACATTGACTGATTCATCAATCGTTTTACATGCTGGCACCAAAATAGGCAAGAACAATCAAGTAATTACAAGCGGAGGAAGAGTTTTGACAGTGACTGCATTTGGATCAAACCATTACCAGGCTCTTGAAAGGTGCTATAAGAGATTGGAGAATATCAACTTCAATAAAAAATACATCCGAAGAGACATAGGCCATGATTTATAGATACGAATGGGCTGTGATGGATTTATCTTCTTCGCCCTTTTGGTTAGCCAAATTTAATTGCCCTATCCAATAAATAATGGCCACAAGACCAATGATTAAAAAAAGCCAATTAATCGAATTTGAGTAAGTCCAATTTAATTCTTCCAAAAATCTCAATTGTTCAAAAGGCACAAACAAATAGGTTTCGAAGATATATGCAATGCTTTCCCAAAAGTTTCTCATATCAATATAAATGGAAATCAAATTTACAAATCAATTATCAATATTCGATATGCCGAAAAAGAGTATTCTAATGTACGTTCCCTAATTTAGTTGCCAATTTATCGTTATCAGCTAATGAACATCAAAAATTTCACTTCAGATGCTTTGATTGTTTTTAAAAAAACCATAGAGGATTATCATATCTATGATGATGTTAAGCAAGTTGAGATTAATCCATACCAACAGGATGACATTGCACATCTTCTATATCATAAATGCTGGATAGATACAGTACAATGGCATCTTGAGGATCTGATCAGAATGCCAGATATTTCAGATAAACGAGGGATGGAAATTAAACGCCTTATTGATCATTCAAATCAAGAGAGAACCAATACTGTAGAACTTCTTGATATGCATTTTTATCATGTTTTTAAAGAAATCAAATCAAAGAAAAACGCTTATTTGAATACCGAAACTCCAGCATGGGCTATTGATAGATTTTCAATTCTGGTGTTGAGAATCTATCATATGAAAGAACAAACTAATCGTGAAGATGCATCTGAAGAACACAAAGAACATTGTAGGATTAAACTTGATATTTTGATTAAACAAAAGCATCAATTGATGAAAGCAATCGATCATTTATTTGACTACATCTCAAAAGGCAAAATCATCTTTCGACCTTTTATGCAGATGAAAATGTATAACGACAAAAAACTCAACCCTGCTCTTTATTCATCAGGTAAATCATAGTTCAATTTCTAGCTCTACTCCAACCATATTGGTTTTTAGGTTGTCAGCCCTTGGGGACATTGCCATCTTGGTTCCGGTTTTGAAATCTCTAATCAAGCAGCACCAGGTACGCATAATACTGATTGCTCCAGAATTTGTCAAACCCCTTTTCAAGGATTTGAATCGAATTGAACTTTACCCGATTTCAAAGGGTTTAAAACTCCCCGGAATTTGCGATTTATATAAATTTTCAAGAAAATTAAATCGCCAACCATTCGACTATATCGCCGATTGTCACAACGTGACACGCACTAAATTGTTGCGATTATTTTTGAAGACATCTCGTTTGAAAATCGCAATAATAAATAAAGGAAGAAAAGAAAAAAAGAAACTGATCAGGTATCCGAAAAAAAACTTTAGACAACTCAAACCAACAATTGAAAGATATGCTGATGTCTTTAGATCACTTGGATTTCCTATTACCATAGAACAACCTATTGTCGAAAAAAAACTCTGGATAGAAAATACTAGTTCCTCAGTAAGAAAAAAGAAAATAGGAATTGCTCCATTTAGTCAGCATAAAGGGAAGACATATCCATTGGATTTAATGGAAAAAATAGTAGATATTCTAGATCCTAAAGTGATTGAGATATTTCTTTTTGGGTCTCCTAATGAAACCGTGTTGTTGAAAAAATGGGCATCAAAATACAATGTTATTGACACTTCAACTTCATCTTTTGATAAACAAGTAAAGATTATCGCTACACTTGATTTGATGGTCAGTATGGATTCTGCTAACGGACATATAGCGACTAATTATGGAATACGGGTGCTCACAATATGGGGTATGACCCATCCATATTTGGGATTTAAGCCCTTTGGTCAGCCAGATGACAATCAAATATTACTTGATCGGACCAAATTCCCTAGGATTCCTACTTCTGTATATGGAAAAAAAATTCCTGACAATTATGAAAATGCAATGAGAACAATTTCCCCTTTTATTATCGCTGAACGGATCAATAAAATACTCTCACTATCATGACTTCGTCGGTTAGTAGTCCCAACTAACTGATTATGATTTTGTCAAAAATTAAACGGCACCCTACAAATAGGCACTTTTAAGAAATACAATGGATTGGATATAGATATTGAAGTTAATCTATATAGCAAACTATTTTAGTCATATCCCTATCTCAAGTTTGTCAAAATCGACATAATAGTCTTGATAATCAACCACTTATCAATTTATCTGCCACAATATAGCACTCTCACTTGAACCATTTTAGTCAGTTCATCGGGAAAATATTTGGCCAATATATCTTGTCTATAAAGAGAGAAGGGAGTTTTTTTAGTTTTTATTATTGGGGAATATTGATTTTTGTTCGTATAGATGTATAGTAAAATTTTATGAATGCTTAAATATCAAAAACCTAAAACATCAAATTACACATTCATCAAAAACTCAACCTCTTTCATAATTAAGGGAATTATATGCTTTTGTAACCATTGATATGGTGTTTTTCTCTTTGTTTTATCTTGAATTTGTGGACTAAAATAAAATGAACTATGGTAGGAAAATCACATAGAAAAGGTATTAGTTTAACGAAAACATCACCATTATTCGCAACATGTGAATTTATTTATCTTATGGCATAAAATATGGGAATTATATGCTTTTGTAACCACTTGCCAAAATACAAATATAACACATGAAAAATAATTTAAGTATTTTTGTTTAATCGAAATTTACTTTACAAATAATTTATTTTGAAGTAGGACTAGTTGAATTATCAAGTCCGAAAAATGTCTTTAACTCTTTGTTTTTCGCTTTGTTCCGCCACATGAAATATAGATGATAGACAGCTTGTTCTAGGGCTAAAATTGAATCAACAGATTCAGTCTATAAAAAAAACATCAACAAAATTGCGTTACAACCAAATGTTTTTTATATCAAACAATTAAATAAAAGAAACATCTTTTAAATCCACATAATCAGGCAACAATTCCCTTAATAGTGGATCTAGTGAAATAAAATCCGGCACCTGGTCATTTTTAGTGTTTTGTTCTATATGGTCTATAGTTCCGGCTATTTTGAGATGAAGTTTATTCTTATCATCGAATTCCGGGATAGGGATGCATTGTAATGGTCGCCTATGATAATCACGACTACTTGATCTTGTTTTCAACCAAGTTGGTTGCATGACCGGAGCATTGAATACCCCTACCAAATACTGTGCTTCTTCAACAGAATCAAAATAACCAAAATAAAGTTTTGATTCAGCAACAACATCAGAAGGAACTCTCATAGCCCTTAAAGTATCCCCCGAAGCATTATAAACAACCTTGATTTTCCTGTTTCCATATCTCCTACTGTCTTTGAGATGTTTGTTTAGTTTGGAGTTGTAGAAACCACTTTTTTCTAATTCTGCTGGGGCTTCATCTGTTTTTTTTATTTGATACTGATCAGTGCATCTTTTCCAGTATTCATCCGTTTTGGGATAAAGAACCTTCCTTTGTTCGTTATCAGAAAGCATCAACAAACCATGTTCATTCAATGGAGCGATAAGCCATTTTCTTGTGGTATGGTGTATACGATTCTTCAAATCATCACTATGAATAGATGGTAAAAGAGATTTTGTTTCTACATCCATATCATCAATCCCACAACCTTTCCAATTGTTTTTGGTCGATTTCTTGACCTTAATAGTTGATAAACCTTTTGATTTGTCTATTTTCTCACGAACACAAAAATATCCCATAGGGCTACAGGTAACCCCTTGTTTGAATTTTTTGAGATAACCAGATGGCTTGGGATGGATAGCTTCAAAAGAAATAGTCGATGCATCAATTCCGATATGTTCTTCGTAGTGCAATTTGTCCGGTTTTTTTTCTTCAATCGCTAGCTTTTCGCCTATAACTACGCTTGATGCTGATTGTTTGAATATTGGAGGTTGGTGCTTGGTATAATCCATAAATTTATGATGATGGACTCGTAGTTTGTTATTCCAAACGCCCTCTCGCCATTTCCTCCATGTTTGTCCTTTTACTGCTCCATCAGGCAATACCCAGGCGTATTTACCGCCAGTAGAAAGATAAGAATCAATCACAATTGCCGTAAATGGCATAGATAAATTAACATCAGCGTGCATAGCATTTGTTTCTTCATATACACCGATATCTTTGGCTAAATTTTTTATTTTTTTTCTTCTGTCATCATCTGTGGTGTTTTTCTGAGTCAACCAGGGCGGATTACCTACAATACGGGAAACTTCGTTTTTATGTAATTCATGTATTGTCAAACGATTGCAAATATGCCATGGCCAGATATGATTACCTTGTGTTTCAATGACATTTTTCAAAGACAAACAAAAAGATTCAATATGTGGGTTTATATTTTCGATATCTATTTCCTTTTTGTCAACAAGAATATCATTGATATCTTTCGCTATGGCTCTAAAATTTATATCGTGGTATAAATCTTCATTGATTTCAATTCTTTCTCCATCTCTGCTTGTCGGTATATGTTTCATGTCAAAGAAATCACTTTCTTTTTTTCTCTCTATGGAGTTCCCAAGAGATATCCGATAGTGATGATCATTTGTTTTTTTTGTTAATTTCATGCGTAAAGTTGCTTTGGACATCTCCACAGCAATAGGATGGATATCTATACCATGGACCAGCATACAAATGATTTCGGAAATCTTGTCTTTTTTTTCTTTATGGTGAATTCTTATGTGTTCTTTTATTCTATCTGCACAATAAAACAAGAAAGTGCCACTGCCACAAGATGGGTCTAAAACACCTAATCCTTGTCTGTCTGTCGGGTTTTCCTTGCCGTCAAGGATTCGAGATGCTTTGTCAATTTGATCATTTAACCAATCTTCATCCAAAATTTCTAAAACAATGTCTTTCGCTAAATGATCAGGGGTATAGAATTCCCCAAAATCTCTTCTGTTTTTTTTGTCTATTAATCCATGATATAAATCCTTTAGATTATCCCTGACGCTACTTTCCCAATCAATTTTTCGGATATATTTCATTAAGTCAACAAGAATACGCTTCCCTGTTGGGCATTCGGATAACCAAGTATGGAACCCATCACCTAAATACTTTTCTAAATCATCAGATTGAATTTTTCTATTGTTATCCATAAAAGCAACAATCAATCTGGTTAGTGATACAATAAAAGTGTGTTGAGCAAAAAGAGGATAGGTATTGGGCGAATAATCATCAATGGCTTTGGTGTCTAGTATCCCACTATTTGAAAGCAATAGTTTCCAGATTTTGAATTTTGTTTGGACAAACTGTTTTTTCCAAATATTTTCATTTTTCAAAACATCTAATGTTTGTTCACATAGGGGATTGAAGTATTGTAATAATTGGATGTCCTCTAATTTTATCAAAGGCAACGCACCTTTCCATCTTTCAAAAATTGCTTCGGCAATGAATTCTTCTGTTTTTTCGAGGTGTTTTGATGAGGAAACGAAGGATTTGATTTTTTTTAATTCTCTGCTTCTTTTTGCATATTCATAAACCTCCCATATCTTTCCGTCAGTCAAAACCCCAATAAAGTGTTTATCATGTTCTTTTTGTTTCTCGCATGCCGTTTCTAAATATTTTTTTAATTGTTCTCTTGCTTTTTTTTGAGGTTTCGACTCTTTATTTAAAACTTCTTTTTTCTTTACTTCGATGATGGTTTTCAAAGAAAAAGAAGAAATGTCTGGTCTTTTTCTTTCTTGGTTCTCTTGTTCTAATATCCAATCTTGACATTCATTACCATCAACTATGCCAGAATAAAAATCCGGTGATTTCAATAACTGAAGCAAAACGCTATGGATGTTGCTCTCATGTCCAGCAAGATGGATCATTTCCTGAATTCGTTCCTAGAATCAATCCATTAATGCAACTTTAGGATAGGATTTTCAATTATAGATCAAAGATAAATAAGTTGGATGATATTGGTGTTGTTTTTTTAATTTTTTAATTACAATGTTCGAACCCATTGTATTGATTTTGGATGTTTATAGAGTCTGGACATAGAGTGTTTTCATTGTCATTTGTACTCTTATTTTTTAAAAAGAGGGTTAATAGTGTTGTGATTACTTTGGTTATTAGTTCTGGTTGTTTATGGGTTCAGTGAGGAAACTCCCCCCATTCTTGGGGATGGGGGTTCGTTTCCCTCTTCCCCATAAACCCCTTAGCTTCTTGTTTATGGATAATAGGTGTTTTGTTTGCATAATGTTTGGTTATATCTCTTCATCTGCACTTTATGGAGTGTTTTTTCTGGGGATGTATTGTTGTTCTATTGATGTGTTGAAGGTATGTTCTTTATATGTCCATCAAGCTGAGTTACTGATTTCAGTTCAAACTGAGCGTTTGGTTTTTCTCTGGTATGTTAAAGTCTGCAAAAGAAGCATCCATAAGGGACGCTATAGATGTGGTTATTCCCTGTGAAGTGTTTAGGGGAGTTTCTTATAGGTGCATGACACAGTGTGCCAAAACTTATGTAAATAGGTAAAAGTGGGTTAGCAGATTTGGTTTCAAAGACAGGAAAAAATTGAATATTCTTTTGTTTCTTTTTTCGTTGGATTTTTCAGCAATTAATCCTTATATATACGCTTGGGGGCTTTGCCCCCAAGTTTTCTGCCAAACAACCTCCCCAAACTCTGAAATAATCACAAAGCTTATTGCAAAGCTTATCAAATCTATTAGAATTTAGATTACTTTTAGTTCGTATGGGCTCTGCAGAAGTGCAACTTCTACCCAGGTGTCGGATTACTGACGCCGAAACAAGACCTGCTTTGAAGCAGGTTTTTTATTTATGCCTGCTGCTAAGAGAGCAAAGAGGGTTTTAAGAACTAGGAGTAGAAGTTTTGTTGGATTTCTTTTTTTGCATAGACCACCAGACCAACTCTCTTTGGGGCAATTGGGGAATGGTAAAGAAAATCGTGCGATAAATCTTTGAACGATTGTCTAATCCTTATTCTACGTTTTTAGTTTAATCGGAAATATCTAAACCAACCAATGGAGTTTCTTCTTTCCCTTATTCTCCAAGTGGCTATCAATAAACTTATCCAATGGAACTTTAATTCATTCCATAGTCAAAGCTTTCAATCCGAATGCATCCTCTGGCCAAAAAGATGATATATCAGAAATATCTAAACCAACAACAGAGTTTCTTCTTGACAATGTGCTTATCCATTGTGTTGATTGTGGTTGGTTATAGAGTTTCTTATGGTCATTTGTACTCTTATTTTTTAAAAAGAGGGTTAATAGTGTTGTGATTACTTTGGTTATTAGTTCTGGTTGTTTATGGGTTCAGTGAGGAAACTCCCCCCATTCTTGGGGATGGGGGTTCGTTTCCCTCTTCCCCATAAACCCCTTAGCTTCTTGTTTATGGATATAGGTGTTTTGTTTGCATAATGTTTGGTTATATCTTTTCATCTGCACTTTATGGAGTGTTTTTTCTGGGGATGTATTGTTGTTCTATTGATGTGTTGAAGGTATGTTCTTCATATGTCCATCAAGCTGAGTTACTGATTTCAGTTCAAACTGAGCATTTAGTCTTTCTCTGGTATGCTCAAGTCTGCAAAAGAAGAATCCATAAGGAACGATATAGATGGGGGTATCCCCTGTTAGGTGTTTAGGGGAGTGTGCATGATATTTTCTTCAGTTTAGTGGTTGCGTCCATCTTCTAAACACTATATAAACAGATGGTTTATTGGATGTACCTGGCGTTTGATCCCTCTGGCGTTTGATCGGCACGGGCTATTCCATTGGTAATGGTTTAGAAACTCTTTGTCTTTCGAGATAGGAGGTTTTCCCAAGCCGAGATGATGAGACTTCTGTTGCTCATTCTGGAATCTTCTACCGATGCCATGCGGTGAAAAGCTTCCATCTCCATTTGCTCATCTGGGTAATGAATCTGGGTAATAGCTACAATGACATCCCTTTATTTATGTTTTGACTTTTTTCTTAAGGCTTCAAGCCATATGTCTGTTCTATGACCTGGTTAGGGGAAAGAAAGCCATACCTTTTTCTGGGTCTATGGTTCAATTTGTCTGCCACATACTGAATATAGGTATCTGTCAAGGTCTCAAAGTCCGTTTTTTTTGGAATGTATTGTCTTATCAGTCTATTGATGTGTTCATTGCTTCCTCTCTCCCAACTATGGTAGGGCCTTGCAAAGAAAAAATCTATCTCTAAGGCATCAGCGATTAATTGAAAAGCAGAAAATTCTTTGCCATTATCGGCCGTGATGGTGTGTAGGCGATCCTTATAAGGCATCAATAATTCTATGGTCGCCTGGGCTAATTGAACGGCATTCTTCCCTTCTAGCTTCTTCATATTTACTTGTCCTGTAGCCCGATCGTTAATGGTGACAATAGCTCCTTTATTGCCTTTGCCTACGATGGTATCTATTTCTAAATCCCCGACTCTTTCCCGCTTTTCAACCATCGCAGGGCGTTCTTCTATACCTTTCCTATTGGGAATAGTCCCTCTTTTGTCTTTGGCAGAACCACGCTTTCGGTATTTCTTCCCGCCAGAGGGTAGGTATCTATAAAGTCGACCTCCTGACTTCTTGTCTTCCTTGATATATCGGTAGATGCTTTCATAAGAAACCATAGGAATGCCATTGAGTTTAGCCGTTCCAGAAATCTGTTCAGGGGAAAACTTGTCTTTGAGTTGCTGCTCAATAAGAATCTTCATTTCCTGGGTAAAAGAAACCTTCTTGGGCTTTTCCTTTTGGCGTTTGAGGTATTTCTTATGTGCCAAAACAGCACAATATGATCCGTTTGGTTCACCATTGCGATGGATTTCTCTGCATACTACAGATTTATTTCTGTTGATTACCTCCGCTATTTCGACCTGAGAGTAGCCCTCTTTGAGCATTCGGTCAATAGTGTATCTTTGTTCCTTGGATAGATGACTCATATTTTCTTTTTTTAATTTTATTAGGGCAATGTAATCATTTATCTAGTCAGAAAGAAGGGGAATTTCCCCTCTTTTCTGATAAAATATAAGTTGCATTTGCTCTCCTCCTAAAGTTGCATTAGTGACTTAAATCTGCAGTTTGAGGTTTTCTTTTTCTTTCATGTTTTCTTTATAAAAAATTATTTGACGTAAATATAAATATAAATATTGGTGTTTTATATGCTTTCGTAATCGCTGAATTATAGATTTCATCAATTGATTGAAATTATTTTTGTTGTTTTATATATTTCATATTTGTTTTTTTGTAGATTGGTTACAAAAGCATATAATTCCCTAAAATATCATCGAATTTTTTATCGAAATCACGATAGTTCTCTTTTTCATTGAATAAAGGCAACCCAAATAAGCAGTATCGTTCATCTTCAAAGATACTTTTAATTTCATATCCATGTTCAATTTGTTTTAGAAATTCATTCTTCCATCGGCTATTATCTGCAGAAGTGAGATTCTCTCCTTTGGGTTCAATGAACAGTTGATACGTCTGGATTTTCTTATTTCCGTTTAGCGAATTATTATTCTCATCTTGTGCGTTTTTACTTTGTGAGTTATTATTCTCACTCAGTGAGTTGTTCTCACTCAGTGAGTGCGAATTTTTGGGAATTAAAAACAGAACGAAATCCGGTTCAAAACGCATTCCATCGTCAAAAGAGTAAATGCCGAAATGTCTTTCGTTTCTAATGAGATAGAAATCTTCGTATTGTTCTTTGATTTTACTTTGTTGCCGGCTGATGTATTTAACTAAAAATTTTTCTTGGTCTGTACCGTAGTTCTCATTGAACGCATACCAATCTTCATCATCAATATCTACGTGTTTTTCTTCATCGAGTTCTTTTGATTGTGCTTCATTTTTCACAGTGATGGTTTTGTCCGTGAATACATTCAGTATTTCTTTAGCAGTGAATTCTTTGGTTCCCTTGAATTCCTTGGAACTCTTAACAATGGACATTTCGATATCTGCTAAGGTAGATTTCACTGCTGATAGCAGTTCTTCATTACTAGGGCTGAACTTCCCCCCTATTTTGAGTTTCACATTCGAAAATTCGCTTCATTTTGGAAGATTTTTCAGACGTGATATTCTCCTATCCGGATTCGATTTACCGAGCAGTAAATCTTAACTTTCAACCCTTAGGACCAGATGCTTGGATTTTAATTCCCAGCAGATCAAAAGCCCGCTTTCTAGTTCCCTCTAGACCATGAAGGATGACTACCTCAGGGATTGAGTCTGTGTTGATATTGGGTTTTCCAATAATGCGAATTACCCCACTCAGTTCGTTCATCAAGCTGGCAAAACTCATGACCTTGTCGCCATCTTTGTTGCGCTTACGCCTTACCTTGGTTTTGGTCTGGTCTGAACTTGAAGCAGATGCTACTACATCCTTGCGCTGGGCTTGTTTTCCTTCCAAATCATCTTCACTAAA
>MPMN01000099.1 GCA_002238525.1 Flavobacteriaceae bacterium bin25 | reverse complement strand
TGAAATCCCCATCCCTTTTAAACTTTCTAATTACAACTTCTTTGCCATCATAAATCCAATACTCTGGCTTAGGTGGTATTTCAGTAGTAAATAAATCCAGTTGCTGGTTGATATAGTAACTGCATATCAGTTTCTTTAAACCAAAAGAGTGGAAGTTGTTGTAGAAGTACTTATAGAAATTACTATGTACAGGATCATCACAATTACAATAAATTACTTTCCCCTGAAAATGATGCTTGTAATTATTACACTCATTTTCTATATCCTCATACAGAGTATAGTACTCGTCATAACGCTTTCTATTGGCACGATTGAGTTTAGCGTTTTTGGTCATATTGCAAATTCGCTATACTATTTGCATTAAAAAAAATGGAAGTGCAAGAACGTGCATGAAAAAAATAACTTACCTATTAACTATCTTAAAAAAACTTACACTTCCATTGTATTATCCTCTATATATATTCTTTTCTGGTATCGTAAAACAATAGTCAAGATATTCAGGAACATCAAATGAAGGACAAGCCTTGTTACTAAACTGATTATGCCCTGCTATGATGATATCAGGATGCCTAGCCACCATATATCTTATATAGGTAGTTAAAACCTCCCTTTGTTCGGTCGTTCGAGTATCTTCTGGATACTGATTAGTTTCATCCATCCCCCCAATGTAACAAATATGCCTTGATATTGAATTGATCCCACGAACACCATTAGTTACTTCAAATCCATCGACCTCATCATCCTGATCGAATGGCGTTAGATTTTGCAATGTACCATCGAGTAGTATCAAATCAGTATAACCTGGTTTTGACCAACCCCTGCCTCTTGGCTTAGGAGAGCAATGCCATTCGAGGATATCCTTCTTATCGAAGTACTTATCCTTTGGAGTTGCACTGCAATGAATAATTAAATATTTTAGTTTTTTAGCCATAGTGTAAAGTTAATGATTATATTTGCAACGATTTTTCATTTACGTGAAATTTTAATTAATTGACTTTAGAAGGGCTTCTGCCCTTCTTTTTTTATGTTTGATGATATATCTAAAATAAAGAGTTTTCCCTTCTAGTAAAAATCTTGTTGCTTTTCCATTTACTTTTTTAGTTAATTCCATATCCATACCAACTAATTCAAATTGATTTACATTAAATTTATCCATAAAAGTAACTGGAACCCCCATATACCCTGACCAATTTTTGGGAATATCATTTACTTTACTCACCTCAATGGCATCATAATTATCGTAATGTGGAAACTCATTAGACGTATATTTCTTGGTTAATATCAATTCATCATTTTGCATAGAATGTGAAAGATTAGTAAACCAACGAGTCAATCCTTGAATCTTATTTGTCATACCATTTGGGGTATCAAAAATTTTTGGTGAAGTAATCCCCAACCAAACTTTATTTTGTTTTATAAAAGAAAATATCTGCTTATAAGTAAGCGCATTTTTATTACCTATAATCAAAAACTTCTTATCGTATTTCATCAATTGTGCTATATACTCTCTAAATAATGAAAAAGGAGGATTGGTAACTACTATATCTGCTGTTTTGAGCAGTTCTATACACTCTCTACTTCTAAAATCGCCATCACCTTCTAAATACTTTACTTTAATTTCATCTACATCTGGTCTGCGATTATCATTTTTATCTCCCCTGTATTCAATATAAGCAGATCTTTCAGGTTCTTTGTGCCAGCTAAAAATGTCAGCATTTTGGTTTTTATAGCAAGTACTAATTAATTTTCTAAGTCCTAACTCTTCAAAATTACAGGAAAAATAGTAAAAAAAATTACTGACCTTCGGGTCATCACAATTGCAATAAACCACTTTATTTCTAAAGTGAGATTTGTAATGCTTCAATTCATTTTCTATGTCCGATAGTTGGGTATAAAACTCATCGGACTTTCGAATTTTAGCAGTTCTTAAATTTTTACTTGGCATTTATTTCACATTATATAGAAGCCTGCTACCACGAAAAAGAGATGTAAAATAATGATATGAAGTATAAAAGAGTACAATCGTGATAGCAAGCAACTATGCGATTACAAATATATACATTTTGTCCCCTACTCACCTCCCCCCTTCAGATAGCCATCAAAAAGATAAGAGGCTAAAAAAATTTTGTCCGGCAATTTCCAGGCGACCCGCTACGCCTCTGAAATCTGGCGTTTGAGAAGGGTAACCCAAACCAAAAAAAAAATTTAATTTAACATTAAATTACCCACAAAGATAATTCGTTGGGGTTGCACTCGATCCGTCGGTTGGGGTTAAATTAACCCTAAACCCCTCGGCCGGGGTTAAACTACAACCCTAAATTCGCCGAGAAGGGGGTTTATTTAGCGAATACGCAAAGATTACCCTATTGTAGTACTTTGCTACTATTTAACCCCAAACGTTGGTTAAACCGCTTCTATTACAATTTTCAACCCTATTATTATCGGTGCACTATAATTATTATTATGTTAAATAGAAATTTATTTAATTGATTATCAACGGTTTAGGTTAAATATAGTGGGTTGAAATAGAAAAATTGGCGTGACGTGGAGCTAAACAACCCAAAAAATAGGGTTGAAACAACAACCCTACCTACAACGTATAGTAGGGTTGAAACAACGTACCCACCTACAACGTATAGTAGGGTTGAAACAACGTACCCACCTACAACGTATAGTAGGGTTGAAACAACGTACCTACCTACAACGTATAGTAGGGTTGAAACAACGTACCTACCTACAACGTATAGTAGGGTTGAAACAACGTACCCACCTACAACGTATAGTAGGGTTGAAACAACAACCCTACCTACAACGTATAGTAGGGTTGAAACAACAACCCTACCTACAACGTATAGTAGGGTTGAAACAACAACCCTACCTACAACGCAAATATTGGTTCTGTCCGTTGTAGGTACCACAAAAAAATAGGGGGTTGAAACCAACCCCCTATTGCACGGACAGAACCAATATTTACCCTATTTCACAAACGGCACAAAAATAAACCACCCAACCGTTTCGTCCGTTTCGGTGGTACCAATGTTTAGGTGCTCCCTATTGGTATACGCGTCGAAATAATCAATGTTGTTATCAACGAATTGAACCACGCAAACCAATTGGTGAAGTGGGGTATTTTCAACCTCCACCAACCGGTCGTTTACTATTTCAACTTCACGTTTGTCGTTGAAATGTTTAGCGTCCTCCAACCGATCGCGGTAATGTTGTAGGTACCTATAATAATCGTCGAAATCGTTGGGGTCAAACCCGTCGTATTCAACCGGACCGCGGGGGTCGTCTCCACAAACATACATTACCGAATTGTCGTTGGGGTATTGTATGTCGTTGTAGTAGGTACTCTCCCACAACAACCAATAATTGATTACCAACATTTCGTTGTGGTTTGCGGGTAATTGGTTTACATGTACCCAAACCCCCTCCTCCTCGTGGGGTAGAGCGGCGTACCAAAGGTCGCCGCCAATGTGCCGGTAATCGAATTGAAAATAATCGATCCCCGTTTCACTATACGCGGGTTTGTTGTGCTCGGTTGGTAACCACGCAATTTTGTCCCTAATGTTAAATTTAGCCAACTTCGTGGGGTAACAAAAATTCGGGTTGTAGTTGGGAGCAATATACTCCCAACCCAAACCTTTGCCAATTTTAAATTTATCCGAATGTTTCACTTCACTAATTTAATTAATTGATTATTGAAATGTCGTTTCAACCCCACATCACTATAATGTACGTAGGTAAACATATCGTGCACGTTTACCCTCTCTACAATGTGAAATTGTTTAGCGACCACAACGGGATCGCTTCTACGTAGGGACTTTGCTTCAACGAAACTCTCCCCGTATAAATTGATAATTCTACGTCTCTTCACGATATTACATTTTTGGTTGTTTGTGGTATTACCCGAACGGTATCAAAATTTCGTATTGAAACGGGGTTACATTCGTTGAAATAAACATTTACATGTTGTTTACAATAATCGATATCTATTATCGGTAAATAGGACTCCCTA
>MPMN01000098.1 GCA_002238525.1 Flavobacteriaceae bacterium bin25 | reverse complement strand
CTACACAAATACCAAAACTGCATTTGCAGAATTGGAAAGAGTAGTTCAAATTGAGTCAGATAATACATTGCCAGTTATACAACCTGCGACATATTGGTATTACAATAACGATATAAATGAACGAATACTATGGCTATATGAAAATGTACCCCTAATCGTACCAATTAAAAATATAGACACAGATGGACTATATACATTGAGAGGCGAAGGGTTTATTGGTAAAAGTCATTTTGAATTTGGAGTTACAGAAGATTCTGGGAATGTAAGAGTGGAAGTTAAAAACTTCATGGTGCATAACAGCACAACACTTGCAAGTTTGGACATAGAATTTAATTTAGATATAACAGGCGACCAGAATACAGACAACCTAAATATATTTCTAACTAAATTCTTTTTAACAGTCGGACAGCCAATGAATTACGATGGTAATGTTTCAGACCAAGTAATGAGACTACTTAGGAAGGAAGACCCTGTAACAGGAAATAAATTACCAATAACATATTTTACTGAACCGGCAACAAATATCTTGGGAGATAGAGTAGAACATGATTATAAAATACTGAAACTATTTATTCGACCTCATGCGAGAAATGTAGATGGTAGTGTAGTTAGCACAGCATTACCTGAAAATGTTGGCAATCCGATAGTTCGTTGTTTTAATTTGGGGTATCTATTATTGAACGAAGTGCCAACCCTCACAACAGATCCAGAGCCAGTAACTACGGATCAATTAAGGGTAGTTTTTAGTCCAACAAGACTAACCTTTGGTTTAAGTTTTGACAATCCTGTTGTGGTGTTTGAAGAGTTAGATGTTCAAGTCAATGTAACTTCTGATACTTTTAGTTTTGCTTCCTTTGATTTTCACATATCGAGAACAGAAACTTCAATAACCCCAATAGCAGGGTTAGAAGTTTCTATTGTTCCTTCGAGTGAAAAATTCAATACCATAAGGGTAACCGCAAGGGCATATGTCTTACCACGCCAAAGGCAAGTAACAGGATTTGTTTTATTGTCTTTAAGTGGAAGTATATTATTTAGAGTCAATATCCCAATAACCGTGAATATCGCAGGAACTGATACTAGATTATGAGCCAAGTAATACAAGTTGGAGGTAGGCTTCGGAATACGAGAATTGAAATTGCACAGCCTACTTCATCTGAAACAAAGACGATTGCCATAAGCGGAACAAGTCTTTCAGTTATTTATAGTTATATACCAGTAGGAAGTGATTTTAGGAGACAGGAATTACTACAAAGAGAAACCACAAGACAAACCATTAGCAGGGTAGTATTGATTACACCTGACACTTTGGTTATTGAGTTTGGAACTGCAACGATAACATAGTATGAGTTTCAGGCGTATATTTAGTTCTGGCGGTAATCCTATAAGCATCGTCAGGCAGGGTAGTAAAATTATACAGAAACCTTATGAAGTAAATCCCGTATTAACTTCCATTGCCATTGTAGATGTATCCAGAGTTTGCATCATTTTAGCAGGAAACTATATTGGAAATGTCCGAAACGATGACCAGCCTGGCTTTGAATTAAGTACCAAAATAAGTGATAGACAGGAAGTAATTGCCATGACTAGGCATCAAATTACTTCTGATGGTATGTACTATGAAACTGATTGTTCGCATACCCAAAATAAAAGTGGTGCTTTGGTATTCCAAGCATTCTACAATGCCTTAGGTCTTGGTAGAATTTGGGGCAATGCACAAGGGGTACTTATTCCTTCGGGTTTCTATACGAAACGATTGGAGGTTGAATTTAGAACCCCTGCGGTAACGAATCTTACACTAAACTCCGTGATGATTCATTTATCAGTAAGATATGGTAACCAGCCTTTGAGAAGAGTAAATGTACAAACTGCTATTGATCGAGTAACTGCCAATATACCGATAAACCAAAGCCAAATACAGGCTAATGGCGATTTAGATTTATTGATTACCAATAATTTCTTTGCCAATAGAGAAGGTAGTGTAAATTTCTTTATACAGGTACAAGACAATAACAATGTATTTGGTGGGGATGGCCACACATATACTTGGGATCGAGGAGGCGTCGATATTACGATTAGCCCTAAAACCCAAACGATTAACCGATCTTCAGGTTTAGATGCCATCTACAACATTGCAGTTGAAGATGCTGAAATATCAGAAGTAATCATAAGCCTAAGTCAAGCATGGGCTGAATTTAGAATATCGGGGAACAGATTAACGATTACAACGCTATCCACTAATACAAGTCAAAACAATAGGTCTTTGACCATTACAGCAAGTGTAATGGGTGTTTCGGATACCGCAGTTTTAATTCAGAGAGGCACACCAATAACACCTCCTTCGGTTACAGCTCCTGTAATTAATAACATATTCCCATCCTTAATATCCTTACCCAATACGGTTGGTGCAAGAGGTAATGCAAATACTTCGATTAATTTTGGAAACGACGATCCTACCAATATATCAGTTAAAGTAGATTTTACAGGTACTGGTTCTAATCATTTTGATGTCGAATACCTTGTTTCAACTGGAAATATACAAGCAGAGGTTGTTGCATTGAATCCTAGTAGTACAACCAAACTCACTTCACAATATACACTGACGGTTGCCAATAGTATAGGTAGCGATACAGCAACTTTTAGTGTAGAACAGGCAATAGCAACTGAAGAACCTGAAGTTCCAAGTATGTTGATAAATCCTACCATCTTAAACTTGAGTAGCCCTGATGCTACGAGTTTTATTTTTTATGTTAGCATTGGAGCATATGGAACTGTAAATCGTTCCAATCATGAATTTGACACTTCTTTAACTCTGGGGAATATCAGTAACCTAATTTTATCGGAGGCTACAACACAAGAGAGAGAAGATTCAGGAGATTCTCTTTTTTATACTTATGTAATCAAAGGAAATATCAATGCCAATACAGGAGAAAGACAGCGTAATATAGGGATGCGATTACGTGTGAGAAATGATGTAGGATGGAGTATGTGGGAAGACTTTGAAATAAGGCAGATAGGACAGCCTACACTTCCTACAACTCTGACAGTAACTGATTACCCAAGTGGGACGGTAGTAAAGCAGGATGGACGTCAATATTCATTAATAGTAGATTGGAATGATACCAATACCTATACTTTTACGTTTGCGGTAACCAATGCCGAATTAAGTGATGTGCGTATCGATGATCGTACGCCATTTGCTTGGACTACATGGACTTTAAGCGGAAATACACTATCGCTTATGCTTGTTTCAGAAAATATGGGTAAACAAAGAAATGATGGATTATGGCTGACGATACATGGTAATCAACTTGTTGCATTTGATATAACCCAAAAACAAAGACCTCTCACCATATCCCCAGCATCATGGCAACCTACACATCTGGCAGCTGACAAGGAATTTACTATTAATCTTAGTGGTAGGGATCGAAGCAATATAACCCGACGCATAATAGTATCATGGCTATCCTTATCCAGTATCGATACGGATAATCAGTTTACGGCAAGTGTTACCGAAAACGAAAGTACTTCTGAAAGAGCAACAAAAATCGTCATTGGTGATAGTACAGGGCATCAAATTGAAGTTCCTGTAAGACAAGCAGGTGTTGATATAGTTGCCTCTGTATCGCCAAATAATATTTTTATTGTCTGGTTGCCCAATACTGATTTAACATATACCTTTACCATAACCTCCAATGATTTAACTGCTTTAACTCTATCATTAGACGAAACTATACAGGGATTCCCTGGAGTTAGCATTAGCATAAGTCGTTTAAATACCCGTACAGGACAATTCGTATTGACCATTTCGACTGGCAGTACAATATCAATTACAAGTGCACTTGGAAGTGGAATTAATATCCTTAATAGTAAAACAAATCAGATATTAACTTCAATCCTAATTGACTGGTTTCTGCCATAAAAGAAAAACCCCGCATAGAGTACACTGTCCAAATGATTGCGGGGTATTGACTATAAATGAAAAACAAAGATATAAAATCTTACATTTGTAAAAAGTAAATATTATGGCAACTACAATAGTTAAATCAGGAA
>MPMN01000097.1 GCA_002238525.1 Flavobacteriaceae bacterium bin25 | reverse complement strand
CCCTGAAAGGGGAGTCTATGAGGAAGCAAAAAAAAGTAATCAATTTGAAAAAATAAATTTGTATTTCAGAAAAAAATAAATTTGTATTTCAGAAGAAAATAAATTTGTATTTCAGAAAAAAATAAATGAAATTAGAACTAAAAGTAAATTTTTAATTGAGCCACCACATGTGGTGGCTCAATTAAAGTGAAATGGTGGCGCAGTTTGATTGAAATATGTACCAAAACCTTTTTTGAGCAATTATAACGTGTAAATGGTATAATTCCATAAAATAGGCTGTATTGGATGATTTTCTAAGAAATTTCTATTCATTTATACATGGACAGTAAATTTCGTATAAAATTCCTTAGAATATACATATAAAACACATATAAACATCTAAAAATCGGTAAAAAAGAGTCGAAATCCCCAGAAACCCTTCAAAAATCAATGAAAAAACCCGAAATTTGTTCGAATTTCTTCCTGAAATCAATCAAAATAAGCCATATTAGGGAAAAATAGGGGGGAAGTTCAGATTTATTATTGATACAAAGGGAAAAAGAAAAGTTTATAGAGCTAATGACGGCAACTTTTTACTCAGACCAATATGTCAAATCGCAATGTTCGAGGTAATGATTTTGATAGGAGTCAATGATTTACTTACAAAAAAATTAAAAAAAATACCCTTAAAGTTAGAAGATAGTTTTTGGCATTATATTTCATGGTATCCACATAAATCAATAATGCTTAGTAATAGGGGCTTAATTAAAAATTACATCAGATATAACATCGTAAGGAATCTGAATGCTAGAGAACTAAAAGGCTTGAAGGAATCTTATACAAAAAACTCCGTATACCTTGAATTAGATATTAAAGCACCGAGGTTTTCAAAATAATTAATAGTTTTTTATTATTTCTTTTTATAAAAATAAGCATTCCCTTTCTTTAAATATTCTAGCTTCCCATTTTCTCCCTGGTGCATCAATTCACATGATGAAATTTTAAGTTCTTTCATCATTTCTTTGCTGCTTAAAAAAATTTCATCTTTTTTATTCATAATAATTTAGACGACTAATCTTCCAAACCTTGCATCATTTCCTCCATGCCGCCAAAATTCAAAATAAAAGTTGAGTAATCGTGATCAAATAAATCTTTAAGATATTCCCCTAAATCCCTATCTTCAAACTGGTTGGTATTTTCAATCTTTTGATTAATTCTATACCCTCTATTTTTAGTGATTGTATATAAGAATAATGTATGAAAATATACAGCCGTGTAGTATTTCCTATTAGACAATTCTATTTGCTCTTCGTTTGGGTTTTTATTCTTTGATTTGAAATTCTTCAAAACAGTACTATCCATATTAATAAATATCTTTTGAAGAATATCACCTTCCACATCAGGGAGCATTACAGTTTTAAAATTTATATCCCATCCTGTAGCTGCTTCAACATCTACCCATGAGACAGCTTGGTCACCTTTTTCTTTTTTGTTCTCGTAGGCAAAAATCATATCCGGTAATCCTAAAGGTTCATTATCATCTTCGTCTTTAGGGGTTTTCTCTTTTTTCTTTTCAGGGTCAGATATCTTTACCCAAAAAATTTCATCAAAATCGCCTGTGAGGTCGGTTAAAGATACTTTTAATTGAACTGCATCATTGACCTTTAAATCTTTCTTTGGATTAAGGTTAACCCTTATAACCCCTTTGTTAGGGCTACTTATGTTGACATTGAATAGTTCACTAACTTCTTTTGGCTCTCCAACTTCATCACCTCCTTTAGTTTCATTATCCTTTATCTTTAAAACAGCTATTTTTAGCTCTCCAGGCTCATTAGTCCTGTCAAAATAATCATTTGCGCAGTCAGTGCTAAAACGAATAGTTTTCTCTCCATTCAGAGGAATTTTTGCTACCTCAGTATTGCCTTTAGCTTTTGAATTAATTTTAAATTGTGAAGGGAATCTTTGAGAAACGAAAGGAGTTTCTATCTTCTTTGAATCAGATTTTTTCTTGTCTTTCTTGTTTTTTGTTTCTTTTTTTGAATCCAATTTGAAAGTGTCACCTAATAATTTCAATAGATCAGAATTTAGAGGTAAGTTTTTAGTAAAGCTTTTAATCAACTGATTTGTATTAGTTGATGTATCTACGTTAACGGCTTGTCTTCTGAACTTTTGTATTTTACTTAATCTTCCATCTTTCGAGCTTAATTTAGAAGCTAAATAATGTCTTAATTTTTGTGTTTCCTCTCCTTTCTTTAGTCTATCCCTAGAAGCCATGAAGAGTTCTTTTCTAAACTCATATTTCATTTCTGTACAATCTACATGTATTAAAAGGTGACTTTTTAGTAAATTAAGTTTTAACGAATTAGAAATAAATTCTGAAGTATAAAAACCATGTACTTGACCGTTCATAGAGAACATAACATTCATACCATTCTTAAAATATCTTCTGCGAATTTCGTCCTTAGTTTTCTTGAAATCAAAACCTTTGACTTTGACTTTGAAAACAAAACAAGAAACTTTCATCTTTCCAAATAATTCATCCTCGTAAGATACAGAGAATTTATCTGAAATATACTCTGGTTCTTCTTTTTGAAGTCTTCGCTTAAGTCCAAACAAGTCATTTGAGAGTACTTTGTTATTTGGATATCTCTGTTTTATATCTTTAGTTAACATTGGTAAAGCTGGGCTAAAAAGAAACTCATTAATACTTTGGTTTAAGTCTTGAGCGAACCCGGAATATCCTTTTGGAAATTGATAGGAATACATTTTAATAACCGTACCAGTTTTGAAAACTCTATTTTCTAATCCTAAATCTAGGCTATCAATTTTAAAAGAAGGAATTTTGTCATCTAACAATAAATATTCATACCAAGTTTCCTTTACCTGATCCTTTTCAGTTTTTGGATGCTCTCGTATCAAAGTGAAACCAAAATCACCCTTATTATCGAACCTTTTAGAAGCTATTAACTGGTATCTCTTTTTCCCACAAAAAACAATCGCTCCACTTCCTCCCATATTATATTTTCCTTGTACAAAATGCACATTGTTTTTATTTCCTTTTAAAAGAGATAAAAAGGTATCTTCAAAGTCTTCAGGATGTTGTCCTTCTCCATTGTCATATATAATTACTGAAGTTGGGTACTTGTTTTTTTGATTTCTGGGACCTTTTCCGTCAGCTATGATCTGAATTTCTTCCGACTGTGACTTTCTAAATTCTCTTAGGTCCCAATCGTTATTAGGATAAAAAAGTTTTATCGCTTCATCCATAGATTTAGGTGCTTCCTCAGATTTAGGATTGACACCAGATTCCCAACATTTTTTTGTTAGTACTGCATCAATAGAGTTTGTGGTTTTTTCAATTAGAGCCGCAATTGGACTAGATTGTTGATTTTTCACAACGCCATAATTGTTTTTATTATTTCCTAACGGTTTCCAATTTTCATCTTCAAATATTTCCTTTTTATCGGTAATTATTATTGATAGGTCATGTTCGTCTTCAGCATTAAAAATGTCTTGAAATAACTGGTAAAGTTCTTTGCTAGTCATAGGGTCAATGAAAAATTTAAATCATAAATATAAACAAATGACAGTAAGAACTATTCCGTATTTGAATAACTTATCTTCTCTTATCTTTAGCTATTAGATTAAAACCAATCAAATTAAACAGCTCACGCATACGAGAACGAACACGATTACCATAATACTCTTCAAGTTCCTGAGCATTTAAATTGGTAGTTCCATGTGTTCGAAACTTGTACTTTGCAAATAGTTCATGACGAGAAAGCAATACTTCACCCATGACATTACAGTCTTTACCGAGAAAACGTCCAAGAGGTTCTATACCTAGATCATCAAAAGGTATAGCCAACCTGCTAACGCGAGATTATATACCCTCTGCCAACTAGTTGCCGGAGGGTATGAAAAAGAGGTTAACTTTGGTGTATAAATCAAAATTCCAAAATGGAAAAACACAGTAAATTAACCAGAAAGCAAAGATACCAATTATCAACGCTTCGAGAAGCGGGAACTTCTCAAAAAAAGATCGCCGAAATCCTCAAGGTTCATCGGTCAACGATTTGGAGAGAACTCAAA
>MPMN01000013.1 GCA_002238525.1 Flavobacteriaceae bacterium bin25 | reverse complement strand
TATTTTGCAAGAATTCTGTTCAGAAAGCCATGAAACAGAAGCGACGTGAGGAGTTTCTAGTGAAAACCGAGAAGGCCTTAGAGCAGATAGTGATTGCTACTAAGCGAAAAACAAAACCCCTCAAATGTGAGACTGCCATAGCCATAAAAGTGGATAGGGTTGTAGAGAAGCACAAGATGAAGAAGTACTTCCATCTGGAGGTCAAAGAGGGACATTTAGCCTATGGACGGGATCAATCGGCTATTGAGCGGTCAGCGGAGCTGGATGGGGTCTATGCCATTCGGACGAGTCTAAAAGAAGTTCCTCCGTCCAACGAAGCTATCGTCCTTGACTATAAGCGTCTTTCTGCTGTGGAGTCGGCCTTTCGGTCGATGAGAAACATTTCTTTGAAGATTCGACCGATTCATCATCGGCACAAGAAGCGGGTTCAAGCTCATGTATTTTTGTGTATGCTGGCCTACTATGTGGAATATCATTTGCGTAAAGAGCTGGCACCGATTCTGTTTAGTGAAGATGATTTGGAAGGAAAACAAGCCCAGCGTAAGGATGTAGTAGCATCTGCTTCAAGTTCAGCCCAGACCAAAACCAAGGTAAGGCGTAAGCGCAACAAAGATGGCGACAAGGTCATGAGTTTTGGTAGTTTGATGAACGAACTGACTGGTGTAATTCGCATTATTGGAAAACCCAATATCAACACAGACTCAATCCCTGAGGTAGTCATCCTTCATGGTCTAGAGGGAACTAGAAAGCGGGCTTTTGATCTGCTGGGAATTAAAATCCAAGCATCTAGTCCTAAGGGTTGAAAGTTAAGATTTACTACTCGGTAAATCAAATCCGGACAGCAAAATATCACGTCTGAAAATCTTCCAAAATGAAGCGAATTTTTGAATGTGAAATTCAAAATAGGGAGGAACTTCAGATATAAGTATCAATATCGTATTATCCAAAGTCTACTTCCAATAATCTGTAGGTCTTATTGTTTTATTAAGAGGTTCATAGTCATCATCTATTTTATCTACTTCAACAACCACCGGAACTTGTGCAGAAAGGCCAGCAAGAATACATGTTCCTATTGGCATTATAGGCAGGGCTTCAAATGACACCCTATCTAAATATGAAATTGACCTCTTTACTGTATCAATATCTTTATCGTTAATCAATCGATGTAAAAAGTAATTGTGTAATTGTGAAATAATTGTGGTTGATATATCAGAGGGTCTTTGACTAGCGATGGTTAAGAAAACACCGAATTTTCTACCTTCTTTGATTATTTCTTCAAATGTTTCTAAGCGATAATCTTTCCATGTTTCACTTTCTCTTTGTGACGTATAAGAAAGAATATTGTGGGCTTCATCAATAACAATGTTTAGATATTTTTTACCTCCTTTTCTATATTCAACTTTATTCTTTTCATATGCTATTTTAGACAACAAGAGAGGAATAGTCTTTTTCATATCTAGATTAACATCATTAAGATTTACAATTACCCTCGAATTATTGCCAAAGAGAGTTGGGACTTCTAACCTCGTACCATTTGAATCAAATCCATTGTGGTTTGAATTTTCACAAAAATTAGTTTTGTCTTTTAACCCTATAGTGTTAATTACTTTTTTAAGATCGTTTATTTTGCTTTTTAGTTTATGAATAGCGGGACTGATATGGTCATTTTTTGCTTTATCATTGTGGACATCAGAAATTAGTTGCAAATAAAGAAAATCAATTACTTTGGAAACCATATCTTCAGGGAATTCGTAGCGATCAATGGCTTTGAATAGTGGCAATCTTTTTATTTCGTCGTCTGTCAACTGCCTATATTTTCCTCCTTTAAGCATAAAATGCTTGTTAGTATTATTCCATTCTGCAAAATTGAAAACTAATTCTTGAATATCTTCTTTGTTGACTAAGATATTTAAGTAATCAACTAACACATATGCTTTAACCTTATCGGACATAAGCATGACATCAGAAACTCTCTTCTTAACAATTTGTCTGAAATAACCTAATGGATCATTTGATTTAATGACCTTTTTAAGAAAGTTAATAGATCTTGAAATAAATGGCTTTTGAGTTTTTTCTGTTGCATTAGCTAGAATAGAAATAATCTCTATATTTATTAGAGCATTCTCACTAAAAGGAAGTTTATCCTCTTGAATAATACTTTCAATTTCCTTTCTAGTAGAGAGGTTGTAAACTTTTTTATCTTCTGTAATACACTTATCACCTGCATATTCACCGTTAAAATCAATAAACAAAAAATGAGCGTTTTTATTAAAACTATCCTCTTTCTCGTATTGTTTAAACAAACGATGATATAGACATGCAAGTGTATATGACTTTCCACTACCAGTATTACCGAATATCCCTATATGACTCGCAAATAAACCATTTAGGCCAACCTTAATTTCTTTACTTCTTTCACTTGAAAGATTGCCTATTATAATTTCTTCATCTTTTACACCATTTATTCTTCTAACAAAATTATGGACACGATTGAACTCATCTTGAGTAAGTAAAAAGCAATCATTACCAATAAGGGGAAGTTCTTTAATACCTTGTCTAAAACCAGATTCTTCAAAGTAACCTAATAAGCTTATCAGAAGAATACGTTGTATTTTATCTTTTAATTTTTTATATTCTTTAGTTATAATATATTTATCCTCTTCAATAGATTCACCATCTATTTTTCCGATAATATATTGAAATCCCTTATGTATCTTAATGTAACTTCCAACGGATACATTTTTGATTAAATCTCCGTTAAAGTTCAAATATGATGTATTTTTTGATTTACTAACCAAAATTTTTACTTGCCTTCCTTTTACTGATATTACTTTACCAATTTTTAATACTGTACTCAGGTCAGTCATTTTCTTCTTTTAGAGATTGTGCTATTTTTTTAAAATATTGTTCATTGATTACATCCAAGGAGAAGTTAATTATGTCATCTTCATCATAAATAAATTTGATATTTAAAAGATTAGGTAGGAGGGTTGAAATTGAATCTTTATCTTCTTTAGAAAAGGCAAATATTATTATCGTAAGTGTAGGATTAGATTTCGCCGCCCTTTTGGTTATTTCTCTAATATGTTCATCTGCAAAAGAAAAGCCAAAAACAAATAGCACTGAATTTTCCCTTTCAAGATAATTCGAGTACATTCTTAAAAGTTCATAAAAAGTATAATCTACAGTTGTGATTTTAAATTTTTCATTGGTTGGATTTATCATAACAAGATTATTATAGGCATTTATAAATTCTTGATGAGATTTATTTTTTTTCTTACTCCATTTTTGTGCTAACTCCTCAATTGTTTTACAGTCAAATAAATTCTCTCCTTTATCCTCAATTTTTAAAAAATCGTTTTGGTTAATTTCAACCTTGTTAATACTTTTTAAAACACTTAAGCCGTAATCATAAACAATAGCTTTCTTATCATACTTCCAATTAACGCTGCCATGTAATTTAAATAAATTAAATGTTGGTATTTCAGATTGATATTCGTAATGTACGCTTGTCTTGTTGATTACATTGTTATAATTTTCGGTGCCAAACTCAGGGTTTAGTCTTCCGGTGAAGCCATCATTAAATGCTAGTTTGTTATTTTCTAAGGTATATTCTAAAAACAAATCCATATTAGTAGTAAATAGGTTTATCTGTTTTGCAATAAGACTGGAGCCTCTTTTAATTAATATCGTATTGATTGATTGAATGAAATCGTTATAATTGATTTTTGTCTCAGTTAAATCTTTACCTTTATTTCCTGATCGAATCTCAATATTCCCCTTTATAGACAGATCGTAATAGTACTTTTTAATTGAAGCATCAAGGACTATTTTTAAATCAGAATCATCTCTATTTGCCAAATCATTTAGCAATGATTCTACCTTTCCAAGAGTACCCAAAAATGGTTTTGATGCTCCAGAACCTATTAAGAAATTGATATGACAGCTTTCTGTAATTTTTTTTATTACATCTAAACCCATCTTTGAAGAACAAGGACTTGAGGTAAGAGATGCATTAATAATTGCTATACCTTCGATCTTCAATCCCTTTTCGGATAATTGTTTATTGACCTTCAACATGATGGGATGATACAACTTCTTCCTAGTCAATTCCGACCGAAATCGAGATAGTGTGCTATGGTCAGGTACACTATCTTCTAATTCTAAACCACAAAACTGACTGAAACTGATGTGGTCTTTAGTCAAATCTTCCGTTTTTTCATCCGAAAGACCATACCACACTGAAATCAACTGCATTTTAAACAATATCATTGGATTATAGGCCTTTTGACCTCTTTGTTTATTCTCAGGCTTATAATTGTCAACTAGATACTTTTCTATAGGTTTCCAGTCAATGATAGAGTTAATATTTTTAAAAAATTGGCTTGAAGAAGAGGTACTCCTGGTTTGGTGTGGTTTAAAAAAGATCATTTGTTTAGAATTAAAACTGCAAAGATTTTAAAGGATTAATGATTTCTATAATACGAAATATGATTCTATTATAGAAGTATTTTAACTCAATGTTAAATAAATTTCTAACATTGATTAATACCTCTATTCTAATGCGTTTAACAAAAATTTAGTGCAAAGATCCCTATCCATATTATTCCTACATTAATTAGTATCTGAATTATGAACATATCTACTTATCTCAACTCTCAACCAAAATAATAACAAATACCAAGAAAATCTTTCATCTGAAAGCCCAGATAGGGGGAGGTTCAGATTAAAAGGCTTATTTTGAAGTTAATGTTAATAATTCGGGTTAAATAGAGCGATATCAGGTGCCGGTTGGTAATAATTAGAACTGTATTTATCCGATAAGTCATTTGTCTATAAAGTTGATTCAAGATATAAATCCTAACGATGTCACTATTGAGGACATAAGGAAAAAGATAATAGATTATTGCAATCTAAATTTGTACCCCATGAATGTAATTTATTGATGAAAGCTGACGTGAACGTAGCAATAAACATATGGCCTTTGGGATGTCGGCTATCAATAAAAACGGATAAGAAACTTATACAGGACATATTATACCATTTACACATTAAAGTTGCTCACAGAAAATTTAATGCCTAAGTTGTTTAGCAGTAGAGTAAATACATAAACTTATTGAGCAATATAGTGTTCGTTATGGTATTACTCTTTGTAACAAAAGACAAAAGTGAATTGTCAAAAAGGATATAGACCACTATGTCTACATCTATAGTTGTTGCTACAGAAACTTCTACGCACAATCATCTAAGGTATAGTGTAGCCATGTGTAAAACAATAATTGAATGGATTGTTTTATAGTGTATATTCGCGGATTATTAATCATTTTTTAAAATAAATAATTCAAAACAAATGAAACATATATTTTATGCCATACTGATGATCACAATTATATCTTGTGGATATACTCCTTTGCCTTATAGTTATTCTCATGTTTCTCTTCAAGATGGCAGTCATTTTGGGATTAGTATTAATGGAGACCCTTATTGGCAAAAAGAATTTCCTTTGTCATTAAATATTGATGAAGGAACAACTAAAATCATTTTTCCATTGCATTTGCAAGGTGAAATTCGAAGAACTAAAAATTGGACTCATTTTAAAGCATTGAGACATGCTGTTCTTAAAGTTTCAAAAACGGATGATTTTACGATTGTCCGTATTAATCAGATTTATTTTGGAACTAGCCAAGGGAGTGGTATATGGGATAGATTTGCTGGGTACAGACATAAAGGAGAAAACAATGATGATCGGCTTGTGAGTGAACTTTGGACAAGAAGAAGTAGATTAGGGGGAATGACTTATACAAAAGAATTTTTAAATAATGCGAATACAGTTCATAATACTTTCATCAAATCGGTTCAAGGAATTATTGAGGAAAACAACGAAATGGGATTTCAATTATAGTTTAAGTGTTGTTAAAGATATATTTTAATAAGGATATATCCAAAATAACGATTATACTTGATGAAATTTTAACAAATATTAAAAAGTTTGATAGCCCAAAAGAAGTAAATTCGGGAGTGTGCCAAAGTCTGCCGAAGTCTGTGTAAATATGTTAAATGTGGACACGAATCTTTTCAGGTACGCAAGGATTTTTCCAGGACGTACAACATATATACGCAAGTTTGTCAAAAGGACATTTTTTTCTTTCCTAAAAAATTTTTTTAGTCATTTTATTGAATAATTTCAACTATCAATCCTTTCTGTTGTCATATTTATACCACTTAAACATTATATTTACTCAAAAAGGTTTTAGTGTCTAATCCCATTTAAACACTGAATTCGCTCAAAAAGGCTTTGGTGTATAACTCATATCTTGTAATGGATTTGATGAGTTCAGACTTCAGTTGCGTAATCATCTCCGTTATTTTTTTCTTTAGAGATTCAAGATCTTCAAAGAATTTCATAGCCACTCTTTCTTTTATCCATTGCCATACCTTTTCAGCAGGATTAAGCTCTGGGGTATAAGGAGGAATTCTGATGAACTTAATGTTTTCTGGAATGGTCATATTCTTAGAAGCATGAAAGCCAGCATTGTCTATAATCAGGATTTTAAGTTCTTTCGGATTTTGTTTGCTAAAATCATTCAGAAAACCCTCGAAAATATCATTAGACACTGGTGATGTTTCCCATTAGAAGCTATTCCCTGCGATAGGTGAAAAGCAACCCCATAACCAAAGCGATTGATAGATGTGCTGATGCTTACCAATAGGCTTGACACCTTTGGAAACCAATACCCGCTTTTGTTTGGTCATTAATCCAAAACGAGATTCATCTTGAAAATAAAGATTGAAGGAATCAAACTTAGCCTCATCTATTTCGTTTTTAATCTAAAGCAGCTTATCCGGAAGTTCTTCTTAAAACTCTTTTGTAGCCTGTTTATCTTTTTTATGATGAGATTTTCTTGAAACAGTCAGCACACTATTGTGATGTTTCCGACAATGATTATAAAGGACTTGATAGACTTATATTGGATTGATGATTTTTATGCACCCATGCTAATAACTCAACATAACTAGTTATCGTTGTTGTAGGATTTGCAAGCATAGATGCTATGGCTTATTTGGTTTGTTCCGTTATCCATAGCGGAATACCAGCTCGTTGTCTGATAGTGACCAATTCCTCTAAACCGCCTTGTTCATATAACCTAAGCCATTGGTAAATAGTCTTACGGCAAAACCTAAGAATGGGGACTAAATCCTTAGTATAAATCACTTTCTCCTATTTTATCAGGAGAAGCATCTTAACCTTACTTCTATTGGAGAGGTTCTCTTGCTTGGGCATGAGCTTACTCAGTTCATGCTCGCTCTCTTGTACTTGTATGTCAATTTTTTAGCCATGTAGAAAATTGATAAGTTAATGGAGTAATACCATTTACACATTAAAGTTGCTCATAGAAAATTTAATGCCTAAGTTGTTTAGCAGTAGAGTAAATACATAAACTTATTGAGCAATATAGTGTTCGTTATGGTATAATATAAATATAGTAGTATAATCCTATCTTCGAGAGTTACTGAGAGAGTTTAGCGAACAAAATCCTAAAAACATAAATTTTGAGTAAATGTAGTGTTTAAATGGTATTATTTTATACCGGAAAAGAGAAAGGGGAACTATTACATCATGGTCGCAGCAAGGAAAAAAGGCAGGATCTTCCACTGGTCACTTTGGCTTTGATGATGGATGAATCAGGATTTCCTCGCTGGGCGGAAATTTATCCCGGTAATGTCAGTGAACCTTCTATTTTTCAAGAGATGGTCAATTATTTGAAAATCGGTAAGAGCTTGACAGTGATCATGGATGTGGGTATCTCTACCAAAAAGAAGGGAATTATATGCTTTTGTAACCATTAATATACTGATTCTCTCGTTCCTTTGTTGTATATTTGCAATATAAATAGAGTAATATATGGCAGGAAAATCACATAGAAAAGGTATTAGTTTAGCGAAAATATCACAGATGTTCGCAACAGAAGAACAAGCCAGAGAATGGTTGGAAAATAGACGCTGGACAAAAGGCGTATCATGTCCTTTCTGTAATGGAAAAAACGTGGTTAGATTAAAACATCCTACCCAGACGCATCGCTGTAAAGATTGCCGGAACAAAAAGATGAAGAACCAGTTCAATGTCAAGACCAATACCGTGATGGAACATAGCAATATCCCTTGTCGCATCTGGGCAATAGGCATATATCTATACACCACGAACATCAAAGGAATTAGTTCAACGAAATTACATAGAGAATTAGGGATAGGGCAGAAAGCAGCTTGGTTTATGCTGCATCGCTTGAGAAAAGCATCTTCGGTATTCAAAGGGAAGAAATTTGTGGGAAAGGTGGAAGTAGATGAAACCTATATCGGAGGAAAAAGAAAAAATATGTCCAATAAAAAGAGAAAAGAATTAATGGACTCCGGTAGAGGGACAGTAGGTAAAACGGCTATCGTGGGCATCAAATCCAGAGAAACCAATGAAATAGATGCCCAGGTGGTAGATTCAACAGATAAACATACCATACATCCTTTTATTGAACAACATATATATGATCCGGATAAAGACCAAAAAGATGAATCGACTGTTGTTTATACGGATGATGCTAAAGTATATCAATCACTGGTTTACGAACATGAAACGGTTTGTCATTCCTTGTCGGAATATGTCAAGGATATAGCCCATACCAATGGTATAGAATCGTTCTGGGCGATGTTCAAGAGAGGATATCATGGTATTTACCACCATATGTCCAAAAAGCATATCAGTCATTATGTTTATGAATTTTGTTATCGTCACAACCATAGGGGGAAAAACACTATTGACCAAATAGGCATGATAGTTACGGATATGGTAGGGAAACAAATAACGTACAAGCAGTTAATTCAATCTGTATAAAGATTATTTTAAATGAAGTATCATTGATTCCCTAAGACAACTTTATCATTTGGATTTAATACCGAGATAAGTATATTTATCCCTATATAGAAACATATTTATATGAAATTAAAAACAATAACAGTAGAACAATATTTAAGAAAAAATTATAAGATAAACCCGATAGAATCGAGTTTGTTTGAACAATTCAAAAAAGAATTGGAGAAGTTTATTGAACGAATTAACACTGCAGAAAAAAATAACCAAACAGAAACTACTCAAACTCCCCATTTAATAACATTTCTCAGAAATACTTTTTACTCAAAAAATCATGTAAATCCTAAAGATTATAAGGGGCAATCTGGTGCTGATTTAGTTATTGGTAGTTCTAAATCACAAGAATCAAATGTTGAGATTTTATTTGAAGTTAAGAGAATCAACAACCCAGAAATGATTGAGCGTAAAAATATCAATAAAAAGTCATTACAGGAAATCATATTATACTACCTCTACGAAAAAATGCAAGAAAAAAATAACGAAATTAAAAATCTCATTGTCACCAATTTTGAAAATTGGTATGTTTTTGATGCATACGAAATCCGCAAATTTTTTTTCACTAGTGAACTAAAAGAGAAATTCAAAAAATGGTTTAGTAAAGAAACGGATGACCCAACAACATCTCAAATGCATGATATAATTAGCGATTATATAAAAAGTAAATCCAGTAGTTCAATTTCAGCAACTTATTTCAACCTATTCGCTGTTCAAAATGATGAAACACAATTGAAGTTTTTGTATAAATTCCTAAAGGACAATAATTTACTCCAAAGAAAAAATGAAAATCGTCATTCCTTGAATAAAGATTTCTATTTTGAACTATTACATATCATAGGTGTCAAAGAAAAAAAGGGGGGGGGTAATTTTATTGAAAAATGACACCAAAGGTTCTTTTTTAGATGTTATCCAACATACTATAAAATCATCAAATAAATTCCCTAAAATCCCTAACCTCAAAAAGTATGGAGAAAACCAAACCGAACAACTATTCCATATTGCCTTAGAGCTCAGTATGACCTGGGTAAATAGATTGATATTCACGAAATTACTGGAAACGAAACTCTACAATATTCACTCCAAAAACAAATCTTATTTATTTTTAAACACCAATAATTTTAGTGATTTTCAAAAAATATACTCTCTGTTTTTTGAAATACTATCAAATACAGAACAAGATCGCGAACAAAACATATCATTGAAAGATAAGTTCAAAAACTTTGATGTTAATTGCATCCCTTATCTTAATAGTTCTTTATTTGAACCGACTGAATTAGAAAAAGACAGCATTTATATCTCTAATCTAGACAACAGCACAAGCATCAAAGTATACAATAAAAGTTGTTTGACTAAACATAAAAATAAAAAACGATATCTGCTTCATTATTTTATTGAATTTCTTGATGAATATGACTTCGGAATAGAAGGACAGGATGATTACAATGAAAATCGAAAGCCCTTGATCAGTTCTTCGGTCTTAGGGTTGATATTTGAGAAAATCAATGGATACAAGGATGGTTCATTCTATACCCCATCTTATATCACTTCCTATATGAGCAGAGCAATCATAGAAAAAGCCGTACTGGAAAAATTCAATCAAGAATTCTCTTGGGAATGTTCATCTATACTAGAATTAAAAAATCACATTAAATCAATGCCCGATAAGGATGAAATCTACATATCCTTAATTGATGATTTGAAGATATGTGACCCTTGTGTTGGTTCAGGTCATTATTTAGTTTCTGTGTTGAATCAAATCATTGCTATAAAAAATGAATTAGATTTAATCTATACAGAAGATGGGGAAAAATACACAGATGATATTCATATAGAAATCATTGATGATGAAATTATTATTGAATTATCTGACGGCACTCCTTTTCAATATAAATTAGAAAAAAACGGAAAAGTTAAATCGAATATTCAAAAAATTCAAAAAACAATATTTTTTCAAAAGAAAAATATCATTGAAAACTCTTTATTTGGAGTAGATATTAATCCGAATTCAGTTTATTTATGTAGGTTGAGATTATGGATTGAATTATTAAAATCTGCTTATTATATTAAAGAGAATGGACTTCGAACCTTAGAAACTCTCCCCAATATAGATATCAATATAAAAATTGGAAATTCTCTTTTGCATCAATTTTCAATGAATGAGCCTATTATATTGAGTATAAAAAAAATAGAAGATTATAAAAAAGCCGTTCAAGATTATAAAGGAAGTAAAGATAAATTATTTAAAAAAGAGTTATCTAATCAATTGTTTGAAATAAAAAATTCCATCAATGAGGTCAGACCACAGAGATTAATAACTGAAAAAGAAAAGTATAAAAAAGCATTGAATGAACTAGACAAAAGATATAAAAGTGAAATATTTCAAAGATTTGAAAAAGAAGATTCCACTTTTAAAATGAGTAAAAGTGAGGAAAAGAAAAAAAGACAACTCCAAGAGAGCATTAAAAAAGCAGAAGAAGAAATAGAAGAATTTAAAGAGAAACAACAACATTCCTTTGAGTGGAGATATGAATTCCCAGAAGTGTTAGATGAAAAAGGGGATTTTATGGGGTTTGATATCATCATCAGCAATCCCCCCTATATTAAAGAAACGAAGAACAAATCTATATTTACTCATTTAAAACAACACCCTAAACATCCTATTTATCAAGGACGTTCGGATTTGTGGTATTTTTTTGGCTGGCTAGGTCTGGAATTAACCAATAAAAAGAATGGATATGTCGGATATATTGCTGCAAATAACTGGAGCACTAATGATAGTGCATCAAAATTTAGAAATTATTTTTTAGATAAAGGAAAATTAATTGATTATATAGATTTTGGCGATTACAAAGTTTTTGAGAATGCTAATATTCAAACAATGATTTACATCATGAAATCATCTTCGGAAAATGAAACCTATGATTTACAATGTTCTAAGATATTTGAGTCTAAAAAAATGAATTTAGATGATGTCGAATTATTTTTAAACAAAACCAAAGATGAGGATAGTTTTTTAAATGTATCCAAAGACAAAAGCGACTTTGAGTTTTTTCGTTTTACAATCAATAAAAGCATTTTATATGACAATTATATACATTTCAACAGACAGGAAATAATAAAATTATCCGATAAAATCAGAAAAAAAGGGAATGTAAGGCTTAATAAGGAAGAGGCAAAGCAAGGAATAGTTGCTGCACAAGAGATTGTAGATAAAAAATCAGCACTTATTTTAGGTGAAAAATTTAATGTAGGCGATGGTGTTTTTATCTTATCAAACCATGAATACAATGACCTGCATTTGTCTGTAGATGAAAAAAGAATAGTTAAACCATTTTATAAATCAACAGAATTGCATCGTTTTTACGGAAATTCAGATAATAAGTATTGGATTATTTACACCACATCTAAATTCAAGAATGAAGAAGAGTTGAAACCATATCCAAAACTTAAATCACATTTGGATAAATTCAAAGAAATAATTACAGGAGCAAACAAACCTTATGGATTAAATAGGGCGAGGAAAGAAGAAATTTTCAAAGGAAAGAAGATATTAAGTTTAAGGAGGTGTTCTGATAGACCGACATTCACTTTTACTTATTTTCCGGTCTATGTCTCTAAAAAATATTTTGTTATAAAAACCGATAGATTCAATCTAAAATTTCTCACTTGTCTTTTTAATTCACAACTCATAGAATTTTGGTTAAAGTTTAACGGCAAAATGAAGGGGTCAACGTTTCAAATAGATCAAAAGCCATTGTTGGATATACCTATCAAAACGCCTAATGATAGCAATACATATGAAACTCTTTATGATAGAGTTTCTAGTTTATACAAAGAATTAAATGAGTTAGGGGATAAAAATAGTGAGATAATACACGAACTTCAAAATGAAATAAACAAGGTTGAAAGAGAAATCAATAATAAAATTTTCTCTTTGTATGATATAGAGGAAAAGAAGGTCATTGCCTTTCTATAATCTATGATTGTAAAATCAACTAAATGTGAAACTTTATTCTTTATTAATGGTATATCCAAGTTGTGAAATAAAATTTACTGATTTATTTTTAATTACCACACCAAATGGATAATTAAAGTACTGCCCGTGTGATTTCGCAATACTTATTTCTATTAAAATATTTATCGGCTAAAAGTGATAAAATATATGCAAAAATTAATCCGGATGATGATAATAATTAAGGAATATGCACTAGTTGATTTTGATTGAGTCATTTATTTGAATAGGTAATGCTTCGGAATAAATTGTTCACATAAATACTGTATTAAACGAACTATTTGATAATTTTATATATGTTATATTTATATGCTGGTGGGCGGTTACAAAAGCATATAATTCCCAAAAAGAACATAGCCTATATGAAAAAACAAGGCTTTCATTGGGTTTCTGTTGATAGGACCAAGCCAGATAGTTGCCCCGAAGGTAAGCCGGATAAGAAGTTAAAGTTATCGGATGATACCAATTTGAAGCTTTGGCTTTTATCTTGTGATGAACAAGAGCAGAAAATATATGTGCATAGTGAGGCACGTAAAAAGTAAAGTATAAGATACTTTAATCGAAGCGTAGGTCTTTTGAACAGCATCTTGATCAGCTCCAAGAGGGTTTAGAAAACCCCCGATGTATGAAGGATTTGGTTAAAGTTCAGAGGAAAGTAGGGCGTTTACGGGAGCAGTATAAGATGGTATGGTGTCACTATAATGTTTTGGTGATTCCCATAGAAAACAGCACCGATGCTTTGGAGGTTTCCTATACCGCCAAGCTTTTACATCGGAATAGGACAGATACGTCTGGTGGTTATATCTTCAGAAGGAGTCATGTAGGGCGGTCCATAGAAAGCGTTGTGATGCAATACCACAAGCTCAATGATATAGAACAGACCTTTAGGGCTTTAAAAAAACTGATTTGAACGCAAGACCGATTGTTCATCAGAAAGACCATAGAACAAAGGCGCCTATTTTCATTACTGTTCTGGCCTATTATGGAGTTCATGTGATCCGGAGAAAATTAAAGACCCGGGGGATAGATGATAGTTGGGGAACTATTAAGCGGGATTTGAATAAGTGGCAACGTGGTGATGTTGTTTTGGAAAAGACCAGGAGAAAGAAGATAGTCCTTTCAGTAGATACTAAGCCGAATGAATTTCAAAGAACATTGGTTCAACTTATGCATATACCAAATAGGGGATTTAGGGAGAAAAAAACATAAAAATGTAGGGCATAGTGAATTTTAAAAAATTGGAAATCATGATTTACAACTACTTACGAAACAAAATGATAAACTTCCGAAGGGTAGTATGAGGATTTTCTATCCGTTACGGAACCCAAATCAAACCTAGAATCAACCGAGAATTTAATTCTTTTGTCTGGCAGATAATACAATAATCAGAAGGCATCAAAATTTTTAGCCTATTTCAATGGAACGACAAGTCAAAATCTATGAGAAAAATCCCCCATGACTCACTAAATGAATATTCTCAGCTGAATTTAGGTGCGGAATTTTCATGCAATCCACTTGTCTATTTCTGTTCAATTTTCGTCAATTCCACAACAAAGTTATTTGAATCAAAATATCTAAATCAACATTGGATAAGCTTAGTGAATTTTAGGTTATAGAATCAATTACTTTTATGCCAAAGGTATCCATTTGAATTTGTGATATCAGAGTATCTCCTCTAGACAATTTAGTATTTGATAACTTTGAGCCTTGATTGATGGGTGGTGTTCTTTTATATTGAAATGGCTTATGAAAACGCCAATGTCATTTTACTTTTCATCCCCAAGTAGTTGTATATGGATGTTTGTAATGTCGAAATTTTCAATTGAAGGTAGCACATAATTATTTTAAGAATCAAAAAAACCAATCATAAAATTTACTTTTCTAATGCTAACCAGATGGTGGGCATTGAAGATGAGACCGTTGATCTTATCGTGACCTCTCCGCCATATCCCATGATTGAAATGTGGGATGGTATTTTTTCAGAGCAAAATCAAAGAATAAAGTGTGCATTTGAGTATAGTGATGGTAAAAAGGCATTTGACTTAATGCATGATGAATTAAACTTGGTTTGGAATGAAATTAATAGGGTTCTAAAACCTGGTGCAATTACTTGTATTAATATCGGAGATGCTACACGAACAATAGAAGGAAACTTCGCCTTATACCCAAATCATCAAAAAGTTATAGAAAAGTTTATTGAACTAGGACATTACAATTTGCCCAACATATTGTGGAGAAAAGTTACTAATGCACCTAATAAATTTATGGGCTCTGGAATGTTACCAGTGGGGGCTTATGTAACACTAGAACATGAATGGATATTAATCTTCCGAAAAGGCAGAAGACGGCAATTTAAATCTGAAAATGAAAAAGGGAATAGAAATGAAAGTGCATTTTTTTGGGAAGAAAGGAATATTTGGTTTAATGATCTATGGAATTTACAAGGAACCAATCAAAAATTGAAGATTAAAAATAGTAGAGATAGAAGCGCTGCATTTCCTTTTGAGATTCCATACAGATTAATAAATATGTTTTCAGTTAAAGGTGATGTAGTTCTAGATCCCTTTCTTGGAACAGGAACAACAACCATCGCTTCAATACTTTCTGAACGAAATAGTATAGGGATTGAAATAGATACTGAGCTCAGTGGAACCATTAAAAACCGTATTATCAATCAGCCAATAAAGAATTTAAATAATGTTGTTAGAGAACGCATTAACCAGCACCATAAATTTATTCTCCAAAACCAGAAACCACTTAAGTATTATAATTCTAATCATGAATTTCTAGTGAAGACAAAACAGGAGATGAACCTCAAAGTCAATTTAGTGCATAAACTTGTTTATGAAGATTCTACATTTTTTGCTCACTATAGAGAATTTGACAAGTATGATTCGGAAAATTTTCAATTAGGAAATTTGTTAAAAATAGAATCAGCTTAAATCTATAGAAAAAATAAAAACCCCAAATTTTTTCGATCTATTTTCAAATAAAATTAGACTCATCGAACTCAATCGTGAGTGAGCCGTTTCGATTTTCTTTATATGTGATTAGTGTATGACTATTGGGAATCATATCCATCATGACGTTATATTTTCCATCCTTCTTTTTGACTTGTACAGGTCTTCCTTCAATGAAACCGTCAATTTGCTTGCTTTCATCCTCTGGCCTTGCTCTTTGGTAATCTGTATTAAGCCTTTTAGCTACTTCACAAAGAGCTATGTCTTGATATATCAATGATTTATATGACTTATAAATGACTAAATCTTCAACCCACTTTTTTATCATGGGACGATCTATTTTTTGAATTGCTTCAAGATAAGATTTTGTTTTATGAAGTATTTTGTCTGTGGCACGATCGATTGCTTCGGGGTTTTGTTTCAGATACCACTTTCTCCATCTAGACAAAGTAGGTTTGTTATTAGCATCAGTTTCAAACTTTATATACTGAGGCACTAAATCCGACATTTGTCCTACAGTTGACGGACGTGTAGCTTGTGCCGTACTGCTTACCAAATTGATTAGTTGAGTCGTATACATTGGGAAAGAAAATTCGACTATCCGTAATTCACTCATCTCCTCAATATCTTCTCTTGAGATTTTAAATTTCATAAAAAGTGGTCAAATTAATGCGAATAATAAGCTTTCATATTGCCAATGCTAAGTTTCACGAATGAAATTATGCTGATCTGAATTACATTCTCAATATGTGAGATTTTCAATCTTATTTCATTCATTTTAATCTAACGTTGGGTCTATATATTCAAGATTTATTTACTGCATATATCAAATGGAAATTTTCAATTTTTGAGCCGAATTTGATTAGATGTACTGAATGTCCTTAATAAAAGTAGTGAAATTGGTGAGTACTGCACATTGTACAGGAAGTTGTGTGATATGAGATGTTAGAAATAGGTTTTGAATAAGATCGAATCAATTATAATTGGCTAAGAGTTTCTCAAAATCTTCGTCAACAAAATTTCCAAAACCTTCGATAATTTTTCCCTCAGCATTAGCCACAATACTCTTGTTCCAAATTTGAATTACCCAATCTCTACTAGCCTGTTTAAAATCAACAAATGCATAATGATCAGATATCGACACATCAATAGTTTCTAACATTTGATGCATCAAATTATTGAACGGTTCCAAACTGATACCCACAAAACGGTACTTGGGATACTTATTTTTCAGCTCTTGAAGACGTTCCAACTGCGTACTGAAAAAACTTACAGAAGTCTGAGACCAGAAATAAAGAACTACCGGCTGACCAGTAAAAAGATTATCACTGCTCAATATGTTGCCATTGGCATCTTGCAAAGAAACAATCGGTAATTCTTTACCTGGAGACATCAGACTTAAATTCTCAACCAATCCCAAAACCTCAGATAGGTAATATTCGGAAGTATTTACTTCACTATATTTATTTAGAAAGATTTCATTAGAATTACGTTCAGGGTTTTTCATTAACTCTTCTAAAGCGATTATGCGAGCCAAATAGTTTTTGAGTTGTTCATCGAAAATATTCATCTCCAATACCTCAAGTCTTTTTAAATTGAAATCTTTCGAAAATAATGTCTGGGAAAATGAGGTGTTATCTGAAACAGCTATTTCTGATATGTAGTTCAATAAATAACTGATATAAGGATAAAAGTATTTTAGGTCACTATCTCCATATCCCAAAAAGGTTCTGTAATTATAGAACAAACTATCCGATTCAGAAAATTTAGTCCCTCTCAAAAGAGCATAACGCTCTCTTCGATTAGAATAAGAATAGATATATGCCGCCTGAGTCACCTTTTGAGCAAACGGAGACAAATCGGTTTGATCATTCATCAGTCTCCATTCTTCTTTTTTCGTTGAAACAAGCGAATCAATATGGCGACTAAATTCTTGAGCAGTTAGGGAATAATCCATTCTTTTTTCTTCCCCCTCTATCTTTAAGACCATATCGGAAATAAAGTTGTTTTTTGCTGCTCCATAACCACTAAAGAAGACCGATTCTCGGACTCCCTGAGTATTGACTCTAATCCATAAGCTATCACCAGGCTCAATCAAAATATCCTGAGCATCAACCAATAGATCCAATTGATATATACCGCTTTTTATTGAATCAACCTGGCTGAAAAAGATATTTTCTTCATTTAAATAAAGTGTATCAATAGGGAACTCACCATGGTATAGAAGTACTTTGTCTGATAATGGGTTGATTATTTCACCTCCAAAATAAATTGAATCTTTCAGAGTCGATTGATTTTTGCAGCCCACCGCAAGAAATACTCCCAGGCTAAAAACAAAGTGCCAAATCTTTATCATAAGACCAAAAATAATGCCTTTAGTAAAGCTAATCTTGAAAAATCTTTTCAATCCCAAAATGGATGTGAATCTTATATTTTTGCCCAGCAAAGTCAGTCTCCTATGCTTACGATATCTAACCTTTCTGTTCAATTCGGTAAAAGAATTCTTTTTGATCATGTCAATATTAGTTTTACCCCTGGTAACTGCTATGGGATTATTGGGGCAAACGGCTCAGGAAAGTCTACTTTATTAAAAATTTTATCAGGAAAACTTGACCCTACCTCTGGGAAAGTTCATTTGGAAAAAGGAAAAAGACTATCGGTTTTGGAACAGAACCATAATGCTTATGACCAATATCCAGTTTTAGAAACAGTGTTGAGAGGAAATACTCGCCTCTTTTATTTGAAACAGGAAATAGATCGTCTTTACAATAAACCTGATTTTAATGAACAAGATGGCCAACGTGTGGGAGTTTTGCAATTAGAATTTGAAGATCTCGACGGATGGAATGCCGAATCAGAAGCAGCCACTTTGCTTTCACATTTGAATGTCACCGAAGATCTCCATAATCGTAAGATGGAACATATTGATCCTAAAATAAAAGTCAGGGTTTTGCTAGCCCAGGCTCTATTTGGAAATCCTGATGTGCTCATTATGGATGAGCCTACCAATGATTTGGACTATCAAACTATTCAGTGGCTCAATGAATTTTTATACGATTTTGAAAATACTGCCATCGTCGTTTCACATGATAGGTATTTTCTCGATGCGGTTTGTACCCACATATCCGATATTGATTTTGGAAAAATAACCCATTTTTCCGGCAATTACACTTTCTGGTATGAATCTTCCCAGCTAGCTATGAGACAAGCAGTGCAACAGAACAAAAAGATGGAGGAAAAGAAAAAAGAGTTACAGGAATTTATCCGAAGGTTTTCAGCCAATGTGGCCAAATCAAAACAAGCTACGGCAAGAAAAAAAATGATTACTAATCTAAAATTTGAAGAAATCAAACCCTCAAGTAGAAAATACCCCGGAATCATTTTTAAAAAGGATAGGGAAGTCGGTGATCAGATTCTAAACATTGAGAGGCTCTCAGCAAGAATAGAAAGTCAATCGATTTTTGAAAATTTAAATCTTAATCTTGAAAAACTGGATAAAGTACTCATCTATTCCAAAGATCAAAGAGCCGTAACCACTTTTTTTGAAATCATTACCCATAATTCCCAACCACATAGTGGGAAAATCGAATGGGGTTTGACTACAACTCAGGCATATCTACCATATAATCACGATGATTTTTTTGAGAATGATATGTCATTAGTAGAATGGCTACATCAGTTTGCACGAACCCAAGAAGAAAAAGAAACTCCTTTTCTTAGGGGTTTCTTAGGAAAAATGCTGTTCAGTGGAGACGAAGCTTTAAAATCAGCAAGAGTTCTGTCCGGAGGAGAAAAAGTTCGCTGTATGCTCTCCCGCATGATGATGCAAAATGCCAATGTCTTGATTCTTGACCAACCTACTAATCACTTGGATTTAGAAAGTATTACTGCATTGAATAATTCTTTAAAGAATTTTCAAGGAAATATCTTATTTTCTACTACTGACCATCGGTTCGCTCAAACCATTGCCAATAGGATTGTAGAACTTACTCCCTCAGGATGTATAGATAGGCACACTGATTTTGAAGATTATCTCACCGACACTAAAATTAATCTCCTGCGTGAGCAGCTATATCAAAAAGAGCTAAGCGAATAAGATATATACGCTCAAGACGATTAAAAGAATCCCTATCCCGGCAATTCTGGCTTTAGACCATGGAGTGATGTCAACTTGACGTGTATAGACCTGTTGGAAAGGCACTGCTCTAGGCTTCAATGCCCCAATTAAAAACATAATTCCACAATTAAATAAAAATATAATTGCCATCACATGGAGATAGTGTGGATAATCACCATTATTTGATTCTATGACACCTTTGAGATAAAACTGGCTAAATGAATACAAAGAAACTCCAGCCAGCACACTGATTTTTGCAGCCACGGCAGGGATGTATTTGGTCAGGTATCCAACCACTATTATGGTCAGTATCGGAATGGTATAACATCCATTAACCTCCTGAAGATAACTAAACAATCCCTCAGGAGCATTAGCTATGCTTGGAGCAATAATCATAGAAAAAATGGCCAATACGATACCAAATAGTTTACCATTTCTAACTACCTTTTTCTCATCTGCTTTTTTGTTGAAATACTGTTTGTAAATATCCAATCCAAACAGCGTGATTGAACTATTTAGCGCAGAATTGAATGAACTTAAAATAGCACCAAACAATACAGCAGCAAAAAATCCAAGCAAAATTGGGGGCAAAACCTTATTGACCAGTAATCCGTAGGATTGATCTTGATCTGAAATAGCCAGTTGATCACCAAATAGATGAAAGGCTATTATTCCAGGTAAAACTACAATCAAGGGACCTAGAATTTTTATAAATGCGGCAAGCATTAGACCTTTTTGGCCTTCTTTGAGATTTTTGGCAGCAAGTGCTCTTTGAATAATGGCTTGGTTTGTTCCCCAGTAGAATAATTGCACAAGCATCATTCCCGTAAATATAGTTCCAAAGGGTATAGAAGACTGATTATTTCCAATGGACTTAAATTTTTCTGGATGATTTGTATAAAGGGTTTCAATTCCACCAAGTATATTTCCATCGCCAATAAGCAACAAACCAAAAACAGGGATCATTAATCCACCGACCAGCAATCCAATCGCATTTACTGTATCAGAAACCGCTACAGCTTTTAACCCTCCAAAGATGGCATAGATGGATCCCACAATACCAATGGAAACAATGGTCAGCACTAAGGTTTGTCCAAAAGGCAAACCAAAGACATTGGTTAAATCAAACATACCAATCAAAGCCAATGCTCCAGAATACAAGACCGTCGGTAATAGGATAATCATGTATCCACTCAGAAATAGAGCGGAAGTAAGGGTTTTGGTCATCGTATCGTATCGCCGTTCCAAAAACTGAGGTACAGTTGTTAGCCCACCTTTGAGATATCGAGGCAATAAAAACAATGCAGTGATTACCATCGCTATTGCGGCTAGAACTTCCCAGGCCATTACCAGTATACCTTCTTTATAAGAAGAACCATTCAAGCCAACTAATTGCTCGGTGGAAAGGTTTGTAAGTAATAAAGAGCCGGCAATGACAACGGCTGTCAAACTACGACCACCCAAGAAAAAGCCATCTTGAGTTTTTTCGTTTACTCTTCTTGTAGACCAATAGGCAATCCCTCCCACTAGTAAGGTGAAAGCTAGAAATACGATAAATTGCATTATTATTAAATTGAGTTACAATATAAAAAAACTCAAAAGTTTTATATCCTTAGATCTTTAATGATTTCCGTCGCTTGCTCTACTTGGTCTTTTCTCACCAGAAGTGTTTGATAATTAGGAGTTGCACCAAATCCAGCTAGGCGTGCAGATTCAGCATAATCTTTGACGATGGGTTTTATTCCCTTTTCTTCGAGAGCTTCGCATATTCTCAGTCCAACTATAGCTGAGCCAGAGAACACATGTTGGTATGGATTTGACAAAATGATTTTTTAGAATGAGACGAATATAATCAATCCATTGATTTTAACGTAGTGAAGCCCCAAGTTCATTTTCAAATGCTTCCTGGAGTAGATTCATGTTCTTATCCACTTGAGAATCGGTTAAAGTTCTCTCTAAACTCTGAAAAATAAATGATATCCCATAGGAAATTTTTCCCTCGGGTACATTTTTACCCTTGTATACATCAAATAATTCTACCTTATTTAAGATGTTTTGTGCTGTCTTAAAGGATAGTTCTTCTATCGAACTAAATTTCACCGATTTATCAATCAACAGAGAGAAATCTCTTTTGGAACCCGGATATTTAGCAACTGGTTGGAATTTGGCTTCTTTGGTGAAAGCCATAGAGCATACCGCCTCCCAATTTAATTCTCCATAGGTAGAAAGCGAATCCGTTTGTTCCATTATTGATGAAGAGATTAAGCCATAGTATCCAATAAATTTACCTTGACTGTAGATATCAACGCGAGGATTACAATACTCCAATTTCGTTGAATTAACACCATCAATAGAAATACCAAATCGCTCAAAAAGATCCTTTAAAATTCCCTTTAGGTAAAAAAATACCGAAGGGGAATCACCTGAGTTCCATGTTTTTTTTATGGGATTACCAGTAATTGCAAGTGCCAAGCGTTCAGATTCGATTGATTTTTCCCCATCTGTTCCATAGATATTTGCAATTTCAAACAATTTTATGTCTTTCACACCTCTATTGAGGTTATGGTTTATGACTTGGATTATGTTGTGAACTGGATTTTGTTTGAGAATTGAAAATTCTTCACCAATAGGATTTGCTATTTCTACAGGTTTATGAAAGTCAGCTTGCTGCGATTTTGAAACCAGACTATTGGTGTAGATTTCATAAAACCCTTGATTGGTCAAAAATTCACTAGCTAGGTTACTGATTTTATATTTTGAAATTTTCTGATATGGTAGAAATGAATTTATTTTTTCAAGGGGAGTCGGTGGGACTAAGTTATAACCATAAATTCGGAAAATTTCTTCTATTAGGTCAGCTTCTCTTGAGACATCAACCCTATATTTTGGTACAATAACGTTCCAATGATTAGTATCTCTTTTATCAACTTCAAAATCAAGCCATTGGAGAATATTTTCTACAGATTCTTCAGGAATTTTCTTTCCTACTAAGTCGTGTAGTTTATTAAGATTGAAATCAATTTTTAAAGCAGGAATTTCATATTCTTCATATTTCTGAATATCGCTAGAAATTCGTCCACCAGCTATCTCTACAATTAGTTCAGAGGCTTTTTTTATGGCAAGAATTCCAATTTGAGGGTCTATGCCTCGTTCATATCGAAATGATGCATCAGTATTGAGAACGTGTCGCTTTGCAGTTTTTCGAATAGAGACAGGGTCAAAATATGCACTTTCAATAAATACTGTTTTGGTATCATGTGTAACGCCTGAAAACGCCCCTCCCATTACACCTGCAATACAAAGGGGTTTACTTTGGTCACAAATCATTAAATCTTGTTGATCTATGGATCTAATAACACCATCAAGGGTTTCGAATTTGGTTCCCTCAGGACAATTCTTAACGATAATTCTATGGTCAATTTTGTCGGCATCAAATGCATGTAAGGGTTGTCCTAGGTAATGTAAAATGTAGTTGGTGATATCGACAATGTTATTCTTAGGATTGATACCGATTCCTTTCAGTAAAGTTTTAAGCCATAGAGGAGATTCTCTAACATTTAGGTCAGTGATGGTTATTCCATAATATCTTGGACATTTTTCTCCGTCATCAATACTTATTGGTATGGTTTTGTCTTTATGGTCTATCTGAAGTTCTGGTTCTGTTGGCGCAAAATACTGGTGACTTATTGAATTTAATTTTAAAACGGCTCTTATATCCCGGCTCACTCCAAGATGACTCATGGCATCAGCTCTATTGGGCGTTAGACCAATTTCATAAATGTGGTCTTGTTCATGTGAAGACTTTGGTTGGAATACTGAGCCAACTTCTAAATCACCATCAAGTATTAAAACTCCCGAATGATCATCACCCAATCCCAATTCTGCTTCTGAGCATATTACTCCTTGACTTTCGATGTCAGCCATTTTTTTAGGTTTCACTGCCATCAAGTCTCCGTTGTTCGAATAAATAGTAGCTCCGATTGTTGCGATGGCGACTTTAACATTTTTTTTGATGTTTGGTGCTCCACACAATATTTCCAGTGGCTTATCCTTACCGATATCCACTTTGGTGACTTTTAACTTTTTACTATTGGATACTGGTAGACATTCGGTAACGAAACCTACAAGAATTTTATCCTGTGAAACTTCATTAGGTTGAAAGTTTGTAACACCCTCTACTTCAAGGCCTGTATTGGTTAAGAGTTCACTGATTTGATTGGGAGACAGTTCAGATACAATAAATCTTTTGAGCCAATTATAAGAAATCTTCACTTACAAGAATTAGTGGACAAATTTAAATAAGCAAGAGACTTTACTTTGACCATAGGCGTTCCAATTTGGGGAGTCTTTTGAGTTCCCTTTTAATTTCTTTATGTACTTCGGAAGTTAGTTCGGGATCTATAAATAAAATCGATTCAGCCGATTGTTGTTGATCAGCTATTAAATCTAAATCATATGATTCAGGTAGTCTATACATCATTCTTCCGCTTTGTCGTGTTCCTATCAAATCGCCCTGTCCTCGAATCTCTAAATCCTTTTCTGCAATTTTAAATCCATCATTAGTTTTTACCATTATTTTAATTCTTTCTTTGGCATCATAGGTTAGTTTTTTTCCAGTGACCAAAATACAATGACCTTGGCTATTTCCTCTCCCGACTCTACCCCTCAGTTGGTGTAACTGCGATAGTCCAAATCGTTCAGCATTTTCAATGACCATCACAGTAGCATTAGGGATATCCACGCCAACTTCAATTACTGTTGTGGATAATAAAATATCTAGTTGCCCTTGCTTAAACCTATTCATGACTGCTGCTTTCTGTTCAGGTTTCATTTTTCCGTGCAACATTTCAACAGTGTAATTAAGGTGTTCAAAACGAGATTTCATTTGACTATATCCTTTTTCAAGGTATAACATATCAAAGTTTTCTGATTCTTCAATCAGGGGATAAACGATGAATATTTGACGTTTATTTTTAATTTGATCGGTTATAAAATCATATAATAATTCTCTTTGGTTTTGTTTATAATGTATTGTTTTAATTATTTTTCTGCCTTTTGGCATCTCATCAATTTTTGACATATCTAAATCCCCATAATAGCTATGGGCTAGTGATCGGGGGATTGGGGTTGCACTCATCAGGAGTATATGAGGCTGCTTTAAATTTTCAGCATTCTTATCCCAGAGTTTAGCCCTTTGTTCAACTCCAAATCGATGTTGTTCATCAATGATGACCAAGCCTAATTTTTTAAATTTTACCCTATCTTCCAAAATAGCATGAGTGCCTATTAAAATCCATGCATCTCCATTCTCGATTTCATCGAGAATAATTTTCCTCATTGATGGGGGTGTATTACCTGTGAGCAAATGACAATTTTGAATTTCCTGAGGTAGATACTGAATGAAAGTTCGGTAGTGTTGGTTAGCCAAAATTTCTGTGGGAGCGATCAGTGCTACTTGAAAATCATTATCTATGGCCAATAGTCCGGTGGCTAAAGCCACTATAGTTTTACCAGAACCGACATCTCCTTGCAGTAGACGATTCATCTGGTAACCACCTCGAAAATCCTCTCTAATTTCTTTGATTACGCGTTTCTGAGCACCAGTTAACTTAAAGTCTAGTTTATTGTGATAAAATTCATTAAAATGTTTTCCAACTCGATTAAATAGCAATCCATTTTTTAATTGTTTCCTTTTTTTGTTATTATAACGCATTCGAATTTGCATAAAAAAGGTTTCTTCAAACTTCAATCTATCTTTTGCTTTCTCTATATAATCCCATCGATGTGGAAAGTGAATATTTTTTACAGCATCTTCTTTCGATAATAACTGATAACGATTTCTAATGTAATCCGGAAGGGATTCAACAATTTCTATTGTTGGGATATTAAACAAATTTTTTACACAGTAAATCCAATACTCTTTAGTTAATCCCATGTTTGAAAATTTAGATGACCATGGATAAATAGGTTTTATGGTGTTTTTATTCTTAAGCGAATATCTAGAGTGAATATCTAGCGTGGGATGTACTAATGAGGGCATACCGTGGAACCAAGTTAATTTTCCGAAGGCGACATATTCCTTACCTTCTTCTAATGTTTTAGCAATCCATTTGATGTTTCTAAACCAAACCAATCTTAAAGGTGGCGACTCAAAACCATATTGTTTTCCAGTAATGCGACTGTATTTGAGATTTATAGAATCATCATTTAAAATAGCTGTTAATCTCATCTTTGAATCAATACCTTCAACTTCTATTGATTCTAATGTCCCAATAACTTGAACTTCTTTGTCATTTGGCCTTAAACTTGCTACTTTGCGAAAATTGCTGAGATCAATATGTCTTAAGGGATAAAAATGAAGAAAGTCTTCAATAGTTTCCAATCCAAAAGTGCCATATATTACTTTTGAATATCTAATCATTGGGCCGTATTGGTTCAATTTAGAACTAAGTCGGAGCATGAGGTTGTTTCATCAAAACTAAATGAAAATTCTCTTTACAAAGTATGATTTCCGAAATGATTAATGAAAGTAAAATATAAATGATTTGAAGCAAAATAGACTGGAATCAAATGAACAAGATAACCAGCTCTTGATTCATCTTAATCAAGCACAGAGGCAAGCTGTACAAAACATTGAAGGTCCGACCTTAATTGTAGCGGGAGCCGGTTCAGGAAAGACAAGGGTGATAACTTTTAGGATAGCTTATTTGTTGCTCCAGGGGGTTAGTCCTTTCAGCATATTGGCATTGACTTTCACCAATAAAGCTGCGAAAGTGATGAAAGATCGAATTTTCCAATTGACGAACTGGAAAGAAGGTAGGTATCTATGGGCTGGTACTTTTCATTCCATTTTCGCTCGAATCTTAAGGGAGGAATGGGCAAATACGCCTTATCCCCAGAATTTTACCATTTACGATACTTCCGATTCTATTTCGGTTATCAGGGCGGTAATTAAAGAATTGGATATATCAAATAAAACTTATCCTCCCAGGCAGATATTATCTCGTATTTCGGGTTTAAAAAACGAACTAATTACCGCTAAAGATTATCAGCATGATGAATCATTGAAGGAGCAGGATAGGCTTCGGTTACAACCTAAATTTTTTGAGATATACAGGCGATATTGTGAAAAATGTATTTACTCAGGAGCAATGGATTTTGATGATTTACTTCTTCAAACTTATTTATTGCTGAATAACAACCCTACTGTGTTGCAGAAATATCAGCTTAGATTTCGGCACATTATGGTAGACGAGTATCAAGACATAAATGAGGCTCAATACAAGGTTGTGAGTATGTTGGCTGATAAATTTGAAAACATTTGTGTTGTTGGTGATGATGCTCAGAGCATTTATGCTTTTCGTGGGGCTAAGATCAAATATATTCAAGAATTCAGGAAGCGATATGCTAATGCTGCTATTTACCGGCTGGAGCAGAATTATCGATCGACCAAAAGTATTATTGGAGCCGCCAATTCAATCATCAAAAACAATAAAAAGCAGATTGAGAAAACTCTTTTTACAGATAATGAATTTGGCAAAAAAGTTAATTTATGTGAATTGCGTAATGAGATTGTTGAAGCCGAATACATCAGGGATGAAATACTTAGAATAGTCAATGGCGAGAGTAATGATTCTAATGAAATTACTAATGGCCAGATTAGTTCTTATAGTCAGATATGCATTTTATATCGAACCAATGCGCAATCCAGAGTTTTTGAGGAAGTCTTTGGAAAATCTAGATTACCTTATCAAATCTTTGGTAACATCAGTTTTTATCAAAGAAGTGAGGTAAAAGATGTTTTGGCTTATCTAAAGCTCATTGTCAATCCGGGTGATCAAGAAAGTTTCAAAAGAATTATTGGAAAACCGACAAGAGGCATTGGTCAATCGACGGTAGATAGATTGATAGTGTTTGCTAATCGAAACGGTTATTCCTTGATGGAATCAATAGATTATTTATCTCAAGGCCATTCGGGCATTTCAGGCTCTATTATTGCTAAGTTGAAGGTTTTCAAATCAATGATTGATCGTTTTGTAGTTGAGTCAGAAAAATTAAATGCCTCTGACTTATCTCAATTGGTAGTTGAAAGGACTCGTATTATAGATTTTGTCAAGCAAAGAGCGGAGAACGAAGAAGTTGCATTTGAAAAAGTGGGTAACATAAAAGAGCTCCTAAATAGTGTCGGTGATTTTGTTGAACAGGCGGGTAATGATCCGGAAGCATCCGGTGAGTCTCTTGGAGCATATCTACAAAATGTAGCTTTATATACATCTCAGGACGAGCAAGACGTTCAGATTCCGAGAGTTACTTTGATGACTGTCCACCTTTCTAAGGGCATGGAATTCCCCTGTGTATTTGTTGTGGGGTTGGAGGAAGATTTGTTTCCATCTGCTCTGAATAATTCACCTGAGGGGGTTGAAGAGGAGAGGCGCTTGATGTATGTTGCAACGACAAGGGCAGAAAAGTTATTGTATCTTACTCATGTTTCGTCTCGATTTAGGGCGGGGGATCGAATTCAATCCTTTCCGAGTCCATTTTTGGATGAAATAGATAAAAAGTTTATTTTTCGGGACCGAAAAACCAGCTTTTATTCTCCTACCTTGGGAGGTAAGCCAAAAACCAAATCAGAACCAAAAAATAACTTTTATTATGAACCTTCAAATCTATCCGCAATTATGAGTGTCAAGGACATTGATAAAATGAAAAAGGTTGAGCATCAATCTGAGGATAAAAACGGTGAGGACCATTATCCTAATCTACGATCTGGATCTAAAGTTTCACATCATAAATTTGGTTTAGGAGTTGTAAAATCGGTTGAGGGGAAGGGTCAAAACAAGAAAGCAATTATTGAATTTGAGAAAATTCCAACTCCCAAAAAGCTTTTGCTTGCATATGCTAAAATTAAAATTCTTAGAACAAAATCATGAGTTCCTACATTGAATTATCTGAACATTATACCAATAAAAAGACGCTTGATAGAATCATTGAGATATTTAATGGGGGAGGTCTGGTAATTTATCCTACGGATTCAGTCTATGCGATGGGTTGTTTATCTAATCGTATTGAAGCTATAGGTAAATTAGGTCTTATTAAAAATAAAAAGATTGAAAAAGCAGATTTGAGTTTTTTATTTTCGGATATCAAGCAATTAACGGACTATATTGGTGTTATTTCGAATATTCAGCATAGGGCAATTAGGAGAAATTCTCCTGGACCAATCACTTTTATTCTGGAGTCCAAAAACAAATTACCTAGGCCCTTTACCAAGAGAAAGACTATTGGTGCTCGAATTCCCGATCATCCTTTTTTGTTGGAGTTGATTCGTTCCTTAGATGCGCCTATATTAACAGCTTCGTTACATGATGAGGATCATATTGTAACTTATACAACTGATCCTAATGAAATTTTCCAAATTTGGGATGCAGATCCGAGGGTAGATTTATTTATCAATGGCGGCTATGGTAATAATATTCCTTCTACTGTAGTTGATTTGACAAAAGAGCCTTTTGAAATCATTCGTCAGGGTTTGGGTGAATTTTTATAGCCTATAATGGAATTAACAATATTTCATAGTAATCATGTAAGTCTTCGAGAAAAATCTCTTTTAAACCTTATCGGGTCAGTATTCTTTTAGGTGTTTTGGAAATGTAAATACTTTTTGAGAAACAAAAATGGGAATTCAAGTACCAAAGGTGTGAATTGAACACATGATTGCTATCATTTGATTTTGAATCCGACGTATTGTCAATTCTACCATTTCGACTTGTTCTTATATTGTTTCTAAACTTTCTCCCCATTAATAATTTGTTTATATAGACTTTCTGTCTAAAAGCGGAAATAAGAAAATAAACAACAGATATATTTTTTAAATATTAACAGCTAGTAAATATTGGCAATATCAAATCTTATAAAAACTTAGGTTGCATTTATTCTCCTTCTAAAGTTTCATATGTATGTTGAGAATACGAAATATTCTTAAGGTCTATATTATATAGTATTCAATTTTATATATATTTGTGATGTACTTTAATTTCAGTATTTTATTTATGAATGCAGATGTATTGGAAGTTATTGAAAAAGAATATGGCAAGGACAATCATATTATAAAATCTTTTTACAATTTTATTTGCGATGAGATTGAAATTGATGATTTAAAATGGACTATTGTAGATGAGGATGGAAATGATGTTGAAATTGATGGATTGAAGTCAGGGAAATATCCTATTTTAGAAAGACTAATGCCAGAATTGTCTTGGAATGAGTTTGTCAAAAAGTTTATTGGCTTTTTTATTTTATTAGGTGATGTATCTTTTAAAATAAGGAGAGCAGATTACCCCAGAATTGAAATTGAAAAACCATCTAATCCCCAAAGCCTTCTAGATACGCACAAGGAGTTGATTAAACAATTAGATAAAGATCTAAAGGATTATGAAGAGTTTCAGAAAAAAGAAAGGCGAAATATTGAACTAAGAGGTTTTCTATGTTCCGGAGAAAATCAAAAACTATACCAATATGTTGATGAAAAAGAAAATATTTTTCGAGGTAAAGTCGTCAAGGTTGCATCGTTTTTATGCATCCCTAAAGATAGAATAAGAAAAGTGGGATCAGTATCCTATACATCATTAGATCACAAAAGAGAGGCGTGGTTTAAATGGGGTTATATTTCAATCAATAAGCTAGTTGAAAAATTCAATAGTTCTTTTAAAAACTGTAGTTTAAAATATAATTGGGAGAATAACAAGCCATCCTATCTATAAAATTCGAATGAAAAACCAATTTTAAGATGCAAAAAATGGATTAGGCTGTTTGAGAATAAGATTAATACCATTTAGTCACTATACTTACTCAATAAGTTTATATGTTTACTCTACGGCTAAACAGCATAGGCATTAAATTTTTTATGAGTAATTTTATTGTTTAAACGGTATAAATTCACCAAATAGTTATTTCACTTTCTATACACTATAATCTCGCAGAACACTTCAAATTGTATGTTATCCTGACTTCGTAGATTAGGAATCCCAACTAATTGATTATGATTTTGTTAAAAATTACACGATACCCTACTAAAGATTGCTTTTCAGAAATACAATGGTTGGATACAGATCTAGAGTCTAATTTGTATTGTAAACTATTTTACCCAGGTACTTGGCAACAGTTTTGGTATGAAGTTTTAACCTTAAAATATATTTCAGTCGAAATAAGACATGAGAAGTAAAGACATCAGTTATATTCATTTGGTCATAGAGAGAACCGACAATTTGATGTAATCCGATGCTGATTCGCTTATGTTCTTTTATCTTATTAGCATCGGCAATAGGGAAAGGGCGTCTTGATTTAGGTTTTAATCGAGATTTAGCCAGTTCACAGCCGAGAAAGAGGTAGCGAAACAAATGGAAGTGGTGTGGAAAGAGAATAGGAGTCTATTTAATTCGATTTGGGCTCTTGGTTTTAAGATTTACAGATATTCACCTGGTGAAGTGGACACGATGGACATAACGATCTTATGTCGTGGATTACCTTGGCTATTTCTGTAAGATTTAGCGATTTGTGCTCTTACCGATCGGCAATCTTTTCTTTTGGTGATTTTGACTTACATGGCCCTGCCGAAGGTAGGGTATTTTATATAATGAGGCACGAAATTAATATCTTCGGTACGATACAGTGGAGCGATGATGTCTGGAGCAAAAGGAATTACAAAGAAAAAAGATTAGATAATATATTAGTATTCAGTATATACTATTATATATCAATATGTTAAAAAGTTAAAAAGCCAAAATCAAAAGCCTATTTGAAGGTACTTTTGACTAGAATAATTGCCATTGTCCGGGAAAATATATGGTAACAATAAGGAATTATTTACTATTTTTCAGGGTATCTAACTGACGAAGTCAGGAAAAACAACTGTATAAAATGATAATCATACCTCAATTCTGTCAGGGGTTTTTATGCCTATTGTTGTCTTAAAATCAGGTTGTGAAAATCTTATTTGTGACTAAATTAAATGGGATCAAAGTGTAAAAACAAAAAAGCCACTAGACAAGGCAAGTGGCTTAAATTAAACGATGTAAACTTTGTGTTGACTATTTGTTAAGGAGATGATTCTAATCCCTGTTCAATTAATTCATAGAACTGACCCAATTTGGGGATAACTACAATTCTGGTTCGGCGATTTAAAGCCCTATTGGCAGAGGTGCCATTGTCAGCGACCGGATGATAATAAGACCTTCCTGCTGCCACCATTCGCTCAGGCGAAACATCAAACTCATTTTGTAAAATTCGAACTACAGATGTTGCTCTTTTCACACTCAAGTCCCAATTATCCTGAATTCCCGGCTGACTGATCGGCACATTGTCGGTATGTCCCTCAACCATAAACTCAATATCAGGTTGATTATTGACCACCAAGGCAACCTTACCTAACACATTTCGTGCTGCAGAAGTTACGGTATGAGATCCACTTCTAAATAATAGCCTGTCAGAAATAGATACATAGACCACACCTTTTTCAACACTGATCTGGATGTCGCTGTCTGAAATGTCTCCAAGAACACCTTTTAAACTAGTCACTAAAGCCAGAGTAACAGAATCTCTTCTTGTTACGGCTTCTTGCATCGTTTTTATTTGAAGGTCTTTTTCTTGAAGACTTTCTAAAGAACGTTCAAGATTTTCGGCTCCCTTTTGGGTTAGGGTAGTCAAACCACTAATGTTGGTAATTAATTCTTGGTTATTCGATTTAAGAAAATCGTTTTCCTGTTTAAGGAGATTCAAGGCAGTTACAGCCTCAGACCTTTCCTCTTCACAAACATTTAGCTTAATAGTGGTACTATCAAGTGCAGTTTGTGTTTCAGTTTGCAATTGTTCTAATTCTTTAAATGTTTTCATCGAAACACAAGAACTGATAAATGCTACTAATAATAATAGGGACAATACTCGCTTCATGGTATAAAGATTACTTTTGAAATTGTGATATAAATTTTAGATTATTGTAGGGCAAAGTTAAACTTTTCTGGGAGTTATTAATTCTCATGTTTTTGAATTACTTATTTTTAGATAAAGCAATATAACACTAAAGGCTTTATAGTGTTTGAAATATGGAAATTTTTTCAATCCCCTACGTTTTTTATAAAGGGTATTGATATTCCTATAGAATTCATAATGGCTCATTACAATGGCTCCGAATAAACTGAATTTCATCTGGAACAGATAAGCTAATCCAAAAAAGAAATCCATAAATAATCGAACTGGTAGTACAACCACTAAGTTCTTAAGGGATAAATTTTTGAAAAGCATCATCAACGAGTTGCGATGATCATAAAATACTTTATTTGAACTTTTTGAACTAGAGCCGCCTCCCAGATGATATACATGAGTGCTTCCGATTGTTTTGATTTGATGACCAGCTCGATTCAAACGCCAGCAAAGGTCAATCTCTTCTTGGTAGGAGAAAAAATCTTCATCGAACCCTCCTAATTCAAAAAAGTATTTTTTTTGGATAAAAAAACATGCTCCTGAAGCCCAGAAATTTGATTTTGTTACATTGTATTGATTGAAGTTTTCTTCAACGTAGTTAAGAATCCTGCCTTTACAATAAGGAACTCCAAAAAAGTCTAAAAAACCTCCTGCTGCTCCAGCATATTCAAAGTAATTTGGTTTTTTTAAATCTAAAATAAGGGGTTGAGCTGCTGTTAATTTTGGGTCGGTTTCAAATGCCTTTAAAATTGGAACTAACCAATTTTTAGGGACCTTTACATCATTGTTGAGAAGACATAGCAGAGGTTCTCTAACTTCTCTTAGTCCCTGATTATACCCTCCAGCATACCCCATGTTATGGTTGAGTGGAATGATTTTTACACTTCCATAATGTTTTTCAACCCACTTTATTGAATCATCACTTGACCCATTATCAATTAAATAAATTTTAGCTTCAAAACTATTAGATATTAAATCAGGAAAATACTCCTTAATCAGATGGCAACCATTGAAATTCAAGATCACAATGGCTAAGTTAATAGAACTACTCATGAATACTTTGGTAAACCAGATAAAAACCGGTGTTTACCCTCTTGAAAGTCAAATTGATAGAACACATGATGTAAACCATTGGTAACCATGAGATAATCACTTTTTACAGTCAAATTATAACGAGTAATTTGCTCAAAGACTCTGGGAGTTAATTTGATAGATGGCGATTTACATTCAACCAACAAAAAATTACTATTATCTTTTCTTTTGACTAGAATATCTATTCTCTTTACGGTATTGTATAGCTTTATCAGACTTTCTATTATTATCATTGATATGGGAACCTCTATATGGGAAATTAGGTAATTTACACAGTGAATTCGGACTATTTCCTCAGGATTTTCTACCATCCATTTTTTTCTGACAATATCAAACAGATAAGTTTTATTTTCTATTTCTTTGGTTTTTATTTCACAAGGCGGAAAATTGAGTCTCATGATTTTGCCTAACAATTTATTATTCAATGATTAATTCTAAAAGATTTAAGAAATACTATCAAGTAAAGAAAGATATTCAAAACAAAATTTTCCTACCATTTTATCTTTTCTCAGGTCAAGAATCTTTTTTTATTGAAGAATTGACACAGATGCTCGAAAAATCTGTTGTGAATGAAGATGCGGAAGCATTTGATTTAATGAAGTTATATGGAGATAGTACCAAAATAAATGAAATCGTATCTACTGCAAAACTTTATCCAGTATTGGGTAAATATAGACTATTGATTGTGAAAAGAGCACAAAATTTGACCAAAGGAGTAGATTTATTAATCAGGTATCTTAATGATCCATTAGAAAGTACCGTATTGGTTTTTTGTTTTGAAGGAAAAAGTATTAACCAACGAACGAAATTAGCTAAAGTGGCTAATTCCGTGGGAATTGTTTTGGATTTCAAATCACTATACGATTCTGAAGTTGAAAATTGGACTATTAATCGATCAAAAACTGTCGGACTGCGAATGAATATCAAACAGGCCAGGATGATAAGAGAATTTAATGGTAATTCATTGACCAAGATTCAATCAATTTTAGACAAGTTAAAATTGGTAGTTGGTGATAAGCCTGTAACCTCGGATATAGTCTATGACTACATTGGCATTTCTAGAGATTTTAACGTCTTTGAACTGCAAAAAGCCATTGGAAAGAGAGAAATATCCAATGCGTTTATGATTGCAAAACATTTGACCAATAATCCAAAAGTAAATCCCTTTGTGGTCACTCTGTCAATTCTACACAAATATTTTACTAAACTATTGACTTATCATTGTATATACAATAAGAATGAGGCTTCACTTCAAATTAATCCTTACTTTTTGTCAGAATATCAACTTGCAGCTAAAAACTACGATCTGGAACAAACCAAAAAGGTATTATTAGAGATTTTTAATGTTGATTTAAGAATTAAAGGTATCAAAGCCTCTCGAACTGACTATCAAACAGAGCTAAATGAGTTGATTAGCAAAATCTTCAATTGCTAGGATATTTCCTTGGATCGGATTCATGCATTACTTTGTAGATTGCTTCTACAACATCGTCTGATGAGGGTTTTGAAAAATAATCGCCATCACTTCCATAAGCTGGACGATGAGCTTTAGCTGACAATAAAACTGGTGCTGAATCCAACAGGGGAAAGATATTTTGTTTGTCCATCAGTTGTTGGAGAATATATGCTGTAGCTCCCCCAGGGACATCTTCATCAATGATAATAATACGGTTGGTTTTAATTAGACTTTGTTGAATTTTTTTATCTATGTCAAAAGGAATTAAGCTTTGGATGTCTATGAGTTCTATTTCAATTCCAAGAACTCTCAACTGTTTTTCTGCATCACTGATAATTCTTAGGGTAGATCCATAAGAAACAACGGTTATATCTTTTCCGCTGATAAGAATTTCTATTTGTCCGAAACTAGTAGTGAATTCACCTAAATTCTTAGGTAGTTTTTCTTTGATTCGATAGCAGTTCAACGGTTCTATTACTAGAGCTGGCTGTTTGGTTTTCATTAGAAGGTTATAAAAACCTGCAGCCTGAGTCATGTTTCTCGGAACCAAAATATACATTCCTCTTAGCAGGTGAATGAACCCACCCATCTGTGAACCGGAGTGCCATATTCCTTCTAAACGGTGTCCTCGGGTTCTCACGATTAAGGGAGTAATCTGCCTTCCTCGGGATCTATAATACATACAGGCCAAATCATCCATCAATACATGTAGGGCAAATGGAAGATAATCTAGGTATTGAATTTCAGCAATTGGTCGAAATCCTCTGTAGGCTAGACCAATTCCTTGACCAATTATAGAACCTTCTCTAATGCTTGTATCAAAAACTCTATGTTCACCATATTTTTTTTGCAACCCTTCAACTCCTTGGTTGACATCGCCTAGTTTACCGACATCTTCACCAAAAATCAGTAGATTATCATGTTTGTGGAGTAGTGAATCAAAATTATCCCTTATAATAATCCTTCCATCAACTATTGAGGGAGACTCTCCATATTTTGGTTGGATTTTGGTGAGATTTAGAATGTGTTCAATGGGATGGGCATAAAGATCTGATGAGATTCTTTCTCGAATATCGGCATCAAGTTTTTGATACCATACATAGAAGTCCTCAGATTCTACATCAGAAAATGAATTTAATCGGGTAATAGTTTGCCTAGCGGCATGAAATACATCTCTGTAAGTGGGGTTTTCGACTTTAGACAGATTATTTCTGATGACTTGAACTGAAGTATCTTTATTAGTTTGTTCAATAAAATCATTCAAAAAAGTAATCAAATTTTCCTTTTCTTTTTTTATCGGTGCTTGATATTCACTCCATGCTTTAATTTTTGCATTTTTAGCTCTGAGGTCCATTTCTTTTTCAATGGCATTTAGTTCTTCTTCGGTAGCAATTTTGCTTTCAAGAAGCCACTTTTTCATTTGTCGGTTACAATCGTATTCCTTTTCCCATTCTAGACGTTCAATAGATTTGTATCTCTGGTGTGAACCTGAAGTTGAGTGACCTGAGGGTTGTGTTAGTTCTTTTACATGGACTAAAACGGGGATATGTTCTTTACGAGCTAAATCATTGGCATAGGTATAGGTTTCTATTAAGGCTTGGTAATCCCATCCGTTGACCACTAAAATTTCTATTCCATTTTGGTTTGAAGTTCTTTGAAAACCGGCTAGTGCTTCCGAAATACTTTCTTTGGTGGTATGTATTGAATTATCAACGGATATACCGTAATCATCATCCCAAACACTGATTATTGCTGGACCCTGGTTGATTCCTAGGGCATTGATTGACTCTAGAAACAATCCTTCTGAAGTACTTGCATTACCTATAGTTCCCCAGATAACTTCATTGCCATTTCTAGAATATAGGTTGCTATTATGGGTTTTGTGATTTCGATAGTAAACTGAACCATGGGTTAATCCAACAATTCTTGGGATTTGAATTGAGGTAGAGGATACATCTGCAGTATGATTTTTTTGATCAAGCATAGATATCCAATTTTTATCTGAATCGAGATTTGGAGTTAAGTAATGGGAATTCATTTGTCTTCCACCGGACATTGGTTCTCTATCCAGATCAAGATCGGCATATAGGGCTGAAAAAAATTGTTTTTCATTTATCAAGCCTTGTGCTAATATGAGGGTTTGGTCTCTATAGTATCCAGATCTTATATCTCCATTTCTAAAAAATCTGTGGACAACTGCTTGGACTAATTCTTTTCCATCACCGAATATTCCAAACTTAGCCTTCCCTAAAAAGACTTCTTTTCTTCCAAGCACACTTAGGGCACGACTTAGAGTAATCAATTTATAGTCTTTGATTGCTGTACAGATGGAGGTTTTTTTGGGAACTATATCAAGTAGTTCGGAAGAATCCATAAAATGGAATAAGGTGTTCAAAATTATAAAAATTGAGGCATATTTTATAGTTTTTATTGTCCACTATATTGTTTGAGCAATAATTGGTTGAATTTTATACGCAGGTAATTCGACAATAGTAGCCTAAGTAATGAGCGATATTTCTAGTTATTTGATTTTTCTTGTAAGTGAATTACTTATCGGGATATGATAGAATTAGCCATTTTTCATTATTGAAAACGCTCAAACTAATGAAATTACACTCTTTATCAAATTTATTAGAGTGAAGTAGTAAATGTTAATTTATAATAAAAAAATTATTATCTTTGGCATTCGAGTTCCAATTATTTTAGGAACGTGTGTTTTAAATGAAATAACTAACCAAATAATTAATTTTTTTATGAAAAGAACTTTTTCTATTCTCTTTCTCACCTTACTTTTAGTTGCTGCAGGATGTAGTAATAATGATGAGGACTTTAAAAATCTAAAGGATCAGATAGCTGGTTTAAAAACGCAATTAGATTCTTTAACGAAACTTCAGTCAAGTGTTTCTGACTTAAAATCTTCGGTTGATAGTGAATTAAGTAATCTTAGTTCGTTATCAGAAAAATTATCAGCTCTTGACACTAAGGTTGACGGTGTAACTAGCAGTTTATCAACTTCGCTAACATCGGAACTAAATAAACTGAAAGCTGATACAGGTAAATTAATTGAAGATTTGACTGGCGTAAAAGAAAAATTAGAAACACTGGAAGGACATATTGGCGATATCGTACAATCTAGTTCTGATAATGGAGAAAATTTGACTAAACTGCTGGAAACACTGAATAGTGAGTTGCAGAAGTTAAAAGAGGATCTTGCCCTCATTAATCAGAAAATTGTTGAAACTCACCAGTCTGTAGAGAACTCTACAGATAACACGTCCACTACACCGCCTACTAACCAGACAGAAGGAGTAGGTTTTGATCCGTCTACTGTTGAAACTATTCTTGAAGCTGGTGCTGACAATCTTCCAAGTGAACTAGGGAATGCTGGGGATAATGAGAGAGGATTTTCGTTAAACAGCACGCATGCCTATGTAGCAGACAAAGGTGATGGTAAGATTTATTTTTGGAACAATGATGGAAGTTCTACTTCTGCTTCATCACTAAAAGATGAAAATAGTATTGTATCTGGAGGGGTATGGAAATTAGCTGATGTAATTGCTACGGAAAATGGTATTCTAGGTAGTAATATGAATTGGGAAGGAGGTCCTTTCAAGGTTTATCGCTGGAATGATAATGATTCTAATCCTGAGGTATTATTGGAGTACTCAACAACTCATAATGAAGATAATATTCGTCTTGGGGACGCTATAAATTTCCATGGAGATCCTCAGGGTGACGGAACTCTTTACGTTGTTGTCTTCCCTGGCTTCAACTCTATTCCAAATAATAATTTCGTTCTAAAGTGGAACCTCGAAAATGGTCAAGTAGTAAACGCCGACAGTCCTGATGTAATCACTTTTGAAGGTCTTAATAGGGCAGGTAATTATGGCTATGTTGAACACATTGCTGTTGATGATATGCATTATTTGTTGGTAAATGGTGGCGATATAACCCCCACCTTATATAGTACTGATGGTAGCACGAAACTAACGAACATTGGAACTGATGCAATTACAAACAGAACTTTCGGTGGAAAAGTATTTGACTTTAATGGCAAAAGGTATTTAGCTGTAGCAACCGCTGGTAGTGAACGTTCGACTGTTAGAGATGCTGCAATTCACATTTTTGATGTCAGTGGCGACGATTTAGTGGAAGCATTTAATCAACTTACTGCCGAAACTATAGAAGATAAAACGGTGCTTAAAGTAGCTTTTGGAATGAATATCAATGGAAATCAAGCAGCAGATATTGATGTTCTTGTTTCAGAAAATGAATTTCATGTCTTAGCCGGAGCAGCCAACAACGGGTTTATCGTTATCAAGGGTAAAAAGCCTGAGTAATCTTAAATGTTTTCTCTCTAAGTTTGAAATTATGACCTAGTAGCCATATATTGTTAAATATTGGTCTATTGAACATATAAATTCGGATTATAAAAAAGCGTAACAATTCGGTTACGCTTTTTTTGTGTCTTATAATCTTATTATTGCGTGTAAAAATTTGGAAGTTGACTATGCGAAGAATAGAAAACAAAAGAAAGTAATAAATCGGTATCACAAGTTTACACCTCAGAATAAATAGATCTCCAAAAGACGAAATTCCCAATTTTACAAGCAAGTATATTGCTTCCTGAATTTGTGAGTCTAGTGTCTGTTTTGTCCAAATATTTTGATTTTATGCTTAAAATTTCGAACTATGTAGTAAATTTTACTTTGGACTAATTATATTTGTTTGAATTTTACAAGTGAGTTGTGTTGTGCTAATTGATAATTGCTTAGGAGCAATAAGAGGCTTGTTTCTAAGGTGTTTTCGATTCTCAATTAGGGAATCTTTTTGCCCTTCCCTTGTTTTGGGTGTCGTTTTGCTGGCAGTATTTTCTTCAAATCAATGCAATAACACACCTAAAGAAAGAAAAAACACATCCGAAACGGAAGACAGTAAACTCCATAACTCAGAGATTTCAACCGATCGTATAGTCTTTTATATTGAGAATTCTGGCAGCATCGGACCTTACTTACACTCTTTTGATTCTGAACTGAAAACTACCTTAGTTGAGCTTTCCGAGCTACCATCTTTTCAAGATATACCCAAATCATATTATTTCATTGATGGTGAAAAAATTCAATTTATTGGCAATAATCTGTCCGAACTTGAGAACAGTTTAAATCAAAATAATTTTAGTGCCCCTACGACTGATCTTACAAAAATTTTTAAAACGGTTTTAGATTCCGTACCGAATCAAACTACAATCCTTCTTACAGATGGGTTATACGATATTAGTTCACGTCGTGATTCAAAACGCTGCTATATAGATAAACCAATGGAAAGACTCAAAAGAGAATTGATAAAACTACGTTCAATTTTTAGCCAAAAATTACGAGATATGGGATTTCAAACAGTTCTATTAAAAGCCAATTCTAGTTACTCTGGATACTACTATTATGCTACCAAACCCGGTGTTTGTAGCGTTAAAATTGACCAGTGGCGTCCCTATTATTATTTTATGTTTGGGAGTGACCATTTTCTGAATAATTCTGAATTAGAATCTTCCCTAGAAAATTTAAACCATGTTACTGAAAAAGCAACTTTCCAATATTTACAGAGAGATTCTCTACCATACCAAGTAATGTATTATAATCCTTCAGGAAAGACAAGGGGAAGTTATAGTACCTGTAGGGGCGAAAAAAATTGTTTGGAAGATATTCGTAGGGAAAGAAATAATATTGGTTTTGATTTTTTGGTTCAAGTAGACCTTTCAAAACATATATGGCATGATTGGGAAGATAAATCTCTATATGGTGTGAGTAATGAGAATTTTGAAATATCTGAAATCAAAGAGATATCAGACCCTAATTACTCTCATCAGATTAAAATATCTTCAGATTCAATTAGCATCTATGATAGAAATCTTGAGATTAATATCCACTTTCCAAGTTGCAACACTCCAGAATGGGTTAGGTTGTCTAGTAGTGAAGATGAAGTAGATATAGACGGTGATAATCAGACTACGTGGGGCTTAAATTATATTATTGATGAAATACAAAAAACATATTGTCAAAATGAACAAGTACTTGATAAACTAAACTTTAAACTTCTTAGGTAATAATGAATCAAATATTTGCTTGGATTTATGAGAAAGTTTTTAGTATAGATAGTCCAGAGTTTACACCTATTTTAGACATTCTATATGATCAAGATGGATATGTAATAGTTGGCATTGCACTGATTTTTATACCTTTCGTAATTTGGTCTGTTTTCTATTTTCTTATCCAGTACCCATATTTGAGCAATTTGCATTGGAGAATTTGTTTTGCAACACAAATTTTAATCACGTTTGTGCTTAGCTGGTTTATAGTGTACAAATTCGTTATTGATACTGATGCTAACACACCATTACTTTACCCTTCAAATGAAGAGTATGGCCAAGCGATTCGATCATTTGCTAGGATAGTTTCCAGAAAAATAGCTTTCTCCAATATACTTCTGTCCGCAATTTTTGGGTATATATGGGTATTGGTACTTCGAAGGTGGAGCAAACAGAATATACACCTGCCAAAAAAATATATTTGATAATGAGTGACAAGAGAAAACTTTTCGTCATTGGAATAGGTGGTACAGGATCTAGGGTTATAAAGTCTTTATCTCTATTACTTGCTTCTGGATGTACTCTCAAAGGTGGTTTCACTAACATAATTCCAATAATAATTGATCCCGATAACAGTAATGGTGATTTGATGAGAACTATGGAAATTCTAAATCTGTATCAAAAAATTAGAATCAACATTGATGGCGTAGACAAGGGGGAATTTTTCAATCAAAAAATTCAATCACTTAAATCGAATAATCGATATGATAACATTGATTTTCGTTTTTTTCTTAAAGGTGTAGATACAAATACATTTGAAAATTATATCGGGTTTAGGAATTTAAATGAAGACTATACGAAATCTACAGATGATAAAAATTTCATCAGACTATTGTATTCAAAAAAAAATCTAAAATCAGAATTAAAGGTTGGTTTTAAAGGTCATCCAAACATGGGAACTGTTGTCCTAGATCAAATTACTCAGTCTGAAACGTTTAAATATTTCGTTGATAAATGCGATAAAGATGACGCTATATTTTTAATAAATTCAATTTTTGGGGGTACTGGAGCAGCCGGGTTACCATTACTTTTGAAAAGCATTAAAAGTCAAGAGAAACTAAAGAACACCAAAATTGGAGCGATTACGTACTTGCCTTACTTTGAAATTGGAAAGAAAGATCCTGAGATTGAAGCGGCTGATCCTGAAGAAATCAAGTCCAATTCTTTTTTAGAAAAGACCAAAGTGGCTATCGCATATTATAATCGAACTATCATTGAGAATAAAGAATTGGATTCTATTTATTTCATTGGACATGAAACAAACTCAATAAATCATGAATATGAACACCATATTGGTGCTAATTTACAGAAAAATGATGCCAACTTTCTCGAATTGGCAGGCTCCCTTGCGATCTTCGATTTCTGCGAGAGTCCTAAAAAAACAGAAAATAAACCCCTGGTTAAGGAATATGGATTAGACAAATCTTTTGATGGAGAAATTGAGTTTGATCATCTTAGCAAGAGGGATAGAGATGTTATTGAACGGAATCTTGCTTGCTTTAAAGTATTCAGTGATTATCTATTGGAAGAAAAAGGTTTAAAACGGGCGCTTGGTGTATCAAGGTGGACGTTAGATCGGATTTCCTCAATTGGTGGACCAAAGTATAAAAATTCTACTTTAACCGACTCCTATTTCGAAGGGGCAGAATACACCTCTTCGGTGGAAACTTTTATACATCATTTTAGGGATTGGCTAGATGAAATGAGAAAAAATTATCCCGCCTTTGCTCCCTTTCCTAAGACTTGTAATAGTAAGGATGCATTACGAGTTCTGCCAGGTAAACCTTTTAAAGGCTTTAGATCAATAGATCGAGAAAATAATAGATTAATATCTAGTAGAAAGATTTGGCCACATGATACCACCAAAGTACATTCAGCCCTTTTTAGATTGTTTGAACATTCAATTAGAAAATTTGTTTCAAAATAATTTGAAAGTGCTATGAGTGAAAAATATGTATTTAGGCTGCACTCCAATGCTAGGGATGGTAGCGGATGGTTTGTTAGTTCAAAATTTGATGAAAGTGAGATGAAGTCAATGTCAATAACTAACAGCGAAGCTGCTACGTCAATTCCGAGTCCTTTTGCACAATTCGAATTGGTAAGAACAGCATTTAGAAAGATAAATTCTCTAGAAGAATATAATGGAAATACAGCCCATCATCGCTTGGTATCTGATGCATTAGATGTTGCTCAACTATTTTATTATTCAAAAACTCCTCATTTCAACGAACAACTAATAGTAACCTCTTGGAACTGCAAAGACCGTTTAAACTTTAATACGAATGAAGACAACAAAAATGTTAATCAAGGAAATCGATATCTATTTGAGACAATAAAAATGTACTTTGAACAGGATCAAGACAAAACTGAAAATAATAGAAATGTCCTCTACAATTTTGAGCAATTAGACAACTTATATTTTCTGATTAGTAGAAAGTCAAAACAGGTAATCGGAGCAACTTCACCCGTAACTTTTTTCTTTGCATCTCCGGACGTGAGAGAAGTTTGTAAAAATGATAAAATTGATTTTCACAATTTCAAACTATTTGATAATTCCGATTATACACCTCTTTACGAGAGAGATGAATCGTTCGTTGAGTATTTGTATGTGATATCAAAACAAGATGGGTTTGAATCTAAATTTCCAGAGGTTTTCGATTATTTAGAAAATAATAACCCAAAAGTAAACCAAGACTTACGTAAAAAAATATCTAAAAGTGTAGAAGATAAAAAGGAATATAATCCATGTTATGTATTAGATCTAGATGAAGAAAAGAATTACTGCCAGTTTCTCAAGATAGATTTAGGTATAGTAGATATTTCGAGTGAATCTGCGAGAAAAGAAATTGAAGAAAAAAGTGATTTTATAATTAAACCAGATTTTAAACCTCAAAAAGATAAAAACCTACCTCTTATTTTACCGTGGGGGAAATTTGATCCAAAAGGCAAATGGAACTATACTCACACAGAATTTTGGGAGGGAAAAAATATTATCGAAGAACATATTGAAACTTACGGGTCCTACAATCCCGAAAATGAAAAAAATTGGTTACCCTATAGCATTTATGATTATCCCTGGTATTCTAGAGATGACTTTTTGGAAGACAAGATTATTAAGATTCCCTATTCAATTGACAATAATTTTTTTTGGTCTAAAAATTTTGATTCAAAAGAAGGTTACCTTTTACCACTAAAACCGTTGTTTTTCAAATATTTTAAAGTGGATAACATTGATAAGTATTTTAAAATTCAAGAAAAGAATGGGGTTGTTAGGGTGCACATCACAATACCAGTCAAAAAGAGTGATGAGATGATTACATTCAATAAATCTTATAAGAAGAGTGAAAGAAAAATCATCAATCTCAATTTACATTTTTCTATAACACCTTTTGTCAAGCGTTTTTCAATTGAAAAACCCAAGTACTTTGTTGGTGTTTTGACTGACCTTAAAGATGTTAAGAAGTATCAGGAAATTAAATGTAAATTTTACCTATCGAAACTATTAGAAAATGATACAAATCAAAAATCATCAGGAGATACTAAAAATCAAAAATCATCAGGAGATACTGAAGATCCAATTAATCTAGATGATCTAGTTTGTCATGATAATACAAAACATAGTTATAGGAATAATGGTGATTTAGGTGAAGAAAATGAGAGATTAGGATTAAGAAGCGAATATTATCAAACACCACCATTTGATTTAATTCAGATTTCTATGGGAGAGATAAAAGGTATAATTGTTCCGAAATACACCAAAGTGAATACAACCACTAAACCATTAAACTTTGTGGTTGATTTTGGAACTACAAATACACACATAGAGTATAAATATTACGCAAATGACGAGACAACTGAACCTTTTGAAAATAATAATGAAAAACCATTATGGCGATCATTATTAAAACGCAACAATGAAACCGAAGAAGGTAAACGTCTAAATGAAGTTTTCTTTGATCAGGAAATATTTCCTTATGGTAGTTTTAAATTCCCCTTTCGCTCGGTATTAGTTCATAACTCAGACAAAAAGTATGGATACAAACCTATTTTGAATGCCAACAATTATATGCTTTATGAGAAGAGAAAAATTCCAGGTTATTTAGATGAGGATACGAATTTAAAATGGGAAAATTTTGATGATCCGCAACAAAAGAGCAAAACAAATTGTTTTATAGAACATTTATTGCTACTCATTTATCATAAAACTATTCTGCTTGGAGTAGGCCCTGATAAAGTAAATATTTATTGGTTATATCCAGAGAACTTCAGCAAAGGGAAAATAGAAAAAATGAAATCTAGTTGGAAGAGTGGATATAAAAAAGTTTTCGGAAAAGAACCTCAAGAGTCTAAACTGAAATCCATTCAAGAAAGCCTTGGACCTTACTACAACTATAAAGATAACGAAGATGGCAACATTTTGACAATTGATATTGGTGGAGGTTCGACTGATATGGCCTTCTTTAATGGTAGCAAAGAACTATATTTCATTTCCTCATTTAAGTTTGGCGGAAACGAAATATTTGGCAATGGATACACTAAGGATGTGAGTAAAAATGGCTTCGTCTCTATTTTTAAAGATAAATTCACAGATTACCTTGAAGGTCAAGAGAGAGAAGTGTTCGAAAGAATTTTAGAGATGGGGAATTCGGTTGAATTCAGCAATTTTCTTTTTTCACTCAAGAACAAAAATGTTAACCACAAAGTAGATTATAGTGAATCACTAAAAGAAAATGGTAAAATGATTCCTGTTTTCTTACTTTTTTTCGGAGCAGTGCTTTACTATTCTGCTGTCTTAATAAAGAGTTGTGACAAAGTCCGTGGCGATAATTGTCCAAAAAAAATCATTTTTAGTGGAGGTGCTTCAAAATTGATTACAATTATTAATGATGATGGCAAATTTAAGTCCTATTTAAATTCCATATTCCGTCAAGTTTTAAACCGTGAAGATATTGATGAGATTGAGTTTAAACTTGAAGAAGAACCAAAAAAGGTAACCTGTAAAGGGATTCTAAAATCCATTGATCCTAGTAACCGCCAAATTCCGAGTCCAAGTTCATATTACTGGGTGGGAAGACAGAAACAAAACAAAAAGGCTTTTGATGTTTATAGTTTGAATGACAAGTCACCGGTTCAGAAAATGAAATATTCTGATATTGATGAGAACTTCAAAAATACAATTAGTGAATCTATCAAAATATTCTTCGAATTGCATGATAAGGCCTTAATGAAAAGTCAAATTTGGAAAAATGGGACAGATGATCTAATCCAACTATGTGAAAAAGTTAGAAATCGACATCTGCTAGACTACCTAAATCGTGGAATAGTTCCTTTTCGCAGAAATCAACAAAGCTTAATTGAGGAAACGCTCTTTTTTTACCCCTTAATTGGTGTTTTAAATAGTCTTGCATATAAACTTTCTCAGCATAATTCTAGCTGAAAATGTTTATGGAAAGGAATAACTGTAACTAATGTAAAAAGCATCTTGGAATCAAACAAAGAGTCTTAAATACAACACATTTGATTGCTTTTTTATCGATTTATTATTGATATTGCCACAACTAAAAAACAACCGAAAATTAAAATTTTACTGATATAAACCTTTTCTCCTTTTTTAAAATAATAGCATCGAAATCATGCGAAGGTTATTTCAGATTTTTAAAATAAAAAAAATTGACCGATCTCTTTATTATTGAAATTGCTGTTATTATAGCTATAATATGTATTCAACTTTACATTTTTTTTAGCATTATTATTCGTATCGGAAAATTCAAATCAGTATTTGATGTTTCTGAACCTACGATCTATGATGTACCAACTGATTGTTCTGATGGAACTAAAATACCTCAACTAAAAAGCAAACAATCTGACCAAGCATTTCGTAAAATAATATTGAATTTAAATAATTATATCAAAAATAATTATCGGTTTGGGATTAAACTAAGTGCTCTTGAAGATATTATACAAAGGGAAGTTTACCTCAGAGATGAAGAAATTACCCAATCAATTCCTTCTCCTTTGTACATTGGATTAATTGGCACCTTGATTGGAATTTTGTTTGGACTTTATTCTCTGTACCAAGAATTAGATTTATCCATGACTCAAAGTTTTAATCTAAATGATTTTTTTCGAGCGGTAGGGATTGCTGTACTTGCTAGTTTTTTTGGTTTATTATTCAGTACAATACTGTCTTATTCAATTTATAAACCAGCTTTTAAATTAGTAAATAGAGGGAAAAATAGGCTACTTACTTTTCTCCAAAACGAATATCTTCCAAAAATTTATAAGTATAACCGTGATGGTTTTGAGGGAATAAAAAATTCTTTAGATGCTCACGCTCATACTTTATCTTTCAACATAGGAAAGCTGGTTGAAGCTTCCAATAACAATTTAAAAAGTTTAGAAAAGCAAGATTATATTATAAAGCGCATTGAAAAAATTGATGTGAAACAAATTTCTTCTGCTAACCTGAGAATATTCGAAAAATTAGAAGCAAACCTTTCTGCATTAGAAAGGTTTTCTGAAAATTTGTCATCTATGGAGAGAATATCAGAAAATCTTGAAAATTTTGCTTCAAGAACAACTCATATTGATGTTGCACTGAAGCAAGTTACTGAGAATATTCAATTTTCAAATGATTTAACTCGGGTATTAAACGCTCACATGATAGAAATTGAAGGGTCTAAAAATTATGCCAAGGACTTTATTGAATCTTCTAACCAGGATATAATGGAATCGGTTAATCTATGTAAAGATGCTCTTAAGAATTTTTTAGTGGATAGTATGCATCAAGTTAAAATGTCTCTTGAATCATTGAAAAGTTCAGTAAATGAGTCCATTGGCACTATCCGTTTGGACATAAACAAGTCTACTGAAGATCTGTTATCGGATACAAAAAATACAAATATAAAATTAAAGGAGGATTTCTCGGAATTTCAAAATCAAATTAATGAAACGGGTATTCTTTTCAATGCTGATGCAAAAGAAAAGATGAATTGTTTTAAAGAAAGTGTTAGTGAATTTGATACATTCCTTGAAAAAAAATATATTCAATTGAAAAAAAGTGTAGAAGAGCTAACACAACATTCTAAGGAAGAGTTTTCTCAATTTTGTTCAGATGAATCATCACAAATTCAAAAACTCAACTATTTAAAAGAGTTGCCCGAAATAAAAGATAGAGTGCAAAAATCAACTGACATGACAATATCATCGTTTAGTTACAAAATCAATGGAATTCTTTCAGTACTCAACACATTAAATTCTAAGATCGAATATTTTTCCAAGATTTCTAGTGATTTAAATTCAGGCAAAATCAATACTGAGAAAAAACCGACTTCGGCTTCCGTAGCTAAAAAGAAAACTCTATTACGGCTTATTCCCTTTAGGAGAAAGAAGAAATGATGAATCGTTATAGAGCAATCTGTTTATCAATAATGGTGACTTATCGTTCTGGATAAAGTAAAGAATACTCCTCATGTGTGGATTTCTGCTTTCATGAGAAAACAGTGAAATAAATATAATTAATTGGATGGGGGTGAAGTGAAATGAAAAAAAATAAATTATTCTGGATTAGCTTTTCCGATATAATGAGCTGTTTGTTTTATGTAATGCTGGTGTTATTTGTTGTTACATTTTTTAATCTTAAGAAAAAGTCAAATGAATTAAATACCCTTAAAGATGAGAAACAAAAAATTCAAGAGATTAGAATGGCAACTAGAAATCTTGATGAAAAGTATTTTAATTACCAGCTTGAACATAAGAGGTATAAATTGAATAGGCAAATTCAGTTTTCAGTTGGAAAATGTAATTTAAACCCTAAAGATTTCGACTATTTGATTGAGGTAGGAAGTGTAATAGAAAAAACAACGGATTCACTAAGAATCACAAATAAAGACTTGGATCTTAATGTTAAGTATCTACTTGTTATTGAAGGTATGTCCTCAAAAGATAGTTTCAATAAAAATTATGAACTTTCATATTGTAGGGCAAAATCAATTCATGATTTTTGGCTAAGCAATGGAATTGAATTTGATTCAGATATTTATGAAGTTCAAATTTCAGGAAGTGGTATTGGAGGCATTAGAGATTATTCCGGGCTGGAAGAATATAAAAACCAGCAAGTATTGATTCATATCATACCCAAATGGTGACATTAGACTTGAGTTTCTGGTTGAAATAAGGGTGAAACCCTTATCAGGTCTGTAAAAGGTGTCATTTCCAAGTGTTACTTTACGAGAAACATCTTTAAATGATCGGTACCAATAAGCTCTAATGTACTCTGTTAAATCTCCGTAGCCAGAGACATTAAATTAATCACTAGCTTAGAATATCCAGGTGGATTTACCTCATTCTACCTCAAGTTTTCTATGTTTTCATCTGGTTTGAAAAGCTATGAACAGGATTGGGTGACATTCTTTTGTTGTTCCGGTGTTCTTTTTCTTTATTGCACTATCTGATAGCCGTACTTGGCCAATAGGGCATTTCTATTTTCTTTGCACAAGTTTATCCATATCGGCATTATAGCATTGATAATCAACTATTTATAAATCTATTCCCAACGACAAAACCCTCTTACTTGAACCGTTCTGGTTGGTTTCACTTTTTTCTTGATTTTCCATGGACGAAATATAGGTATTAACCATATATTTTGAAAACGACTCATGGTGGAGTTGAGAGGCTAATTCTACATCCTATATGTGCTGGAAAGCAGGATCGTTTTTCAAATAGTTTACATCAATACAATCTTCATAATCCTGTCAAATAATATACACTTACTGTTTGACCAATTCAGTACAGAATGAACAACCAAGCACTGATAACGGTCACCAATTAAAATCTGAGAAAAACCCTTGAGGAATTTGGTAATCCGTTCAATGGCTTCAAGTAATATGATTATACCATCAGAAATGGGTCTTTTACCTTTAATATCAGCAGTAACAACCCTCTTTTTACGATAAAATAGTTAATTCATAAGTCAACGATTTTTATGGAACATCAAAATGAACGTAATTGACTGGAAATTAATAAAATGATGCGATTTTTACCTCCAAAAGAAACATGAATTATCAAAAAAGAATTATTAAAATGGTTATTAATGTGAATATCCAATACAACCATACACCCCATGAAATGTAATTTAATAATCTGGTTTGCTTTTCCTGTTTACAGATAAATTCATTGGCTCTAATCACTTTATTGTGGATTAGAATTCGTTTATAACGAAAGCTATATGTAGATAAAAATCTACTCATGTTGACTTACCCCCTTTTTCCCTTTACGACCATGCATGATCCAAGGTATTTTAAAGGTTCGGTGTACCATCGCCCGATTCGACAAGGAACACTCTTTACTTCCCATATTTTGGAAGAAGGAACACGCTCCGATGTCCCTGATGTTATTGGCAGCATTGATATCCGCATTCATAGAAAATCCACAGCTTAAACATTTAAATTCCGATTGTGTTGTTCGATTCTTTTTGTCCCTAGCTCCACACCGGCTACACTCTTGTGAGGTATAATGAGGTATAATGAGGAGGGATTTTAATGACCAGCATTTTTTGTCCTAAATAAATTTCAAATCTATGCCATGCCGTTTTTAAAATCACTCTATTCAACCCCGATTTTTGCTTCACGTTTTTGCCGGGATTGTCCATTGTTCCCTTAGCTGATCTTGTCATATTCTTGGTTTTCAAATCTTCCAATACCGCTAAATCAGAATTACTGGATATCTTTTTGCATACTTTTCTTAGTGCATCATTTCTTTTGTTTTTTATCTTTTTGTGCTTTTTGGCTATAAGGATATTCGTTTTGTAGGCTTTATTGCTACCATGTTGTTTTTTCGCCCTTCTTCTTTGAAGAACTTTCAACCTCTTTTCTTCCTTCTTGGTGTCAGCTAGAAAATGAATCTGTCCATTACTATCGGCTACTTGACCTACATTCCTATCTATACCTACGATATTCTCTATACCTATATGGCCTATTTGTTTTTCAACAGCATCTACTTCACACTGAATAGACAAATACCACTTATTCTCTTTATATTTATTTCGTCCTCTTCTATTCTCCGGATTACTTCTATCGGCAATTTCTTTGATGATACACCCCTGTAAAAACCTGGGCTTACTATAACGGCAAATCTGTTTCTTATATCCTCTTATTTGAATAAAGAGTCCTCTTTTTAACAAAAGATAACCATTGCCATTTTCGTTTTCTTTGATCTCTTTTTGGTATAAAGTGATCGGAAAAC
>MPMN01000096.1 GCA_002238525.1 Flavobacteriaceae bacterium bin25 | reverse complement strand
CGGTAAAAGAAACCTTCTTGGGCTTTTCCTTTTGCCGGTTGAGGTATCTCTTATGTGCCAAAACAGCACAATATGACCCGTTTGGTTCACCATTGCGCTTGATTTCTCTGCATACTACAGATTTATTCTTATTGATTACCTCCGCTATTTCGACCTGAGAGTAGTCCTCTTTAAGCATTCAGTCAATAGTGTATCTTTGTTCCTTGGATAGATGGCTCATATTTTCTTTTTTTTACCAATGTAATCATTTATCTGTTCAGAAAGAGGGGGAATTTCCCCTTTTTTCTGATATAATATAAGATGCATTTGCTCTCCTCCTAAAGTTGCATTAGTGACTTGAGTCTGCAAGCTATTTAAGCATGTTGCAACCGGATTCAAGATATAGATAAAATGCGTATAGTTATTCAAAGAGTGATTAGGGGGTCTGTCGTTATAAATAATGTAGAGACTCGTTCTATTGGTATGGGGTTGGTAGTTTTTTTAGGTATTGAACATAGGGATGATAATAGGGATGTTGAGTGGCTATTGAGAAAATTATTACAGATGCGAATTTTTAGTGATGTAGAAAACAAAATGAATCTTTCATTATTGGATGTTGGAGGCGATTTATTGATCATTAGTCAATTCACTCTCATGGCTTCAACTAAAAAAGGGAACAGGCCGTCTTTTATTGAAGCTGCAAATCCTAGTCGTGCTATACGCCTATATGAACATTTCATTACCATGGCCGAAAGTGCATTGCCTGGCAAGGTGTTCTATGGAGAATTTGGTGCAGATATGAAAGTTTCATTAATCAATGATGGTCCGGTTACTATCATTGTTGATTCACAAAATAGAAAATGATTCCATGTGCAAGTTTATCATTTTATCTTGTAAGTAGTTGTTAATCAGTATTTATGGATTTATAAAATATACTACGCACTACTTTTTTACGTTTTCTTGATATTGCTTTGCTTTGAACACCCCATAATATCTGTCATCTGATGGTATTGTAATTCTTCTCAATTGGTATTCGTGGGGCGAAAATTAGATCTTTCTCATAAAAAGACTACAAATAAGCGCTACATATATGAAAATATTACTCATATCTTACCCTATTAATCATGTATATATCAAATGTTTAGTGAATTACTCATCTCCAATTTCTTATCCAATACATGTATTTAACAAATACAATATATATTATGACAAACTTGCATAATGATTTTGAATCCATCTTCAAATGGGCTTCATTTACTGATAACACAAACAAATAATCGCTTGTCTTATACTTTATTCATTACAATTATCGAAAGTGGGCTTATTTGCATTTGTGAGTCCGCTACGGAATGAGAAATAACTGCAAGAAGTTACCATATCAACATCCCAATTCCCGATATCTTGATTGAAAGAGGTTGCACTATCAAACATCCTATGCATTTCCTTCACATTACTTACATTCCAATTCCCGATATCTTGATTGAAAGAGGTTGCACTCCTAAACATTTGTGACATATAGCGCACATTACTTACATCCCAAGTACCGATGTTTCGATTGAAAGCGGTAGCACCCTCAAACATTAACATCATTTCTCGCACTTTACTTACATCCCAAGTACCTATGTTTTGATTGAAAGAGGAAGCCCTAAGAAACATACCAGACATATTAGTCACATTACTGACATCCCAAGAACCGATGTCTTGATTGAAGGCGGGAGCATTCTTAAACATCGCACCCATATCCGTCACCTTACTTATATCCCAAGTACCTATGTTTTGATTGAAGGATTTAGCCTCCCAAAACATACTCCTCATATTGGTCACCTTACTTGTATCCCATGAACCGATGTTTCCATTGAAAGAGGTAGCACTCCGAAACATCGCCATCATATTGGTCACATTACTTGTTTCCCAAGCACCTATGTTTTGATTGAAAGAGACAGCTTGCTGAAACATCCTATTCATATCTGTCACATTACTGACATCCCAGGAACCGATATCTTGATTGAAAGAGGAAGCCCTAAAAAACATCCAACGCATATCGGTCACCTTACTTGTATTCCAAGAACCGATGTCTTGATTGAACGAACTAGTGTGACCAAACATCCCAAACATATCAGTCACCTCACTTGTATCCCAAAAACCGATGTCTTGATTGAAAGCGGTAGTAGCCGAAAACATACTCCTCATACTGGTCACCTTACTTGTATCCCAATTCCCGATGTCTTGATTGAAAGCGATAGTATGCGCAAACATCCTTTCCATAATGGTCACACTACTTGTATCCCAATTCCCAATGTCTTGATTGAAAGAGGAAGCATCCGAAAACATCCCTTCCATAATGGTCACACTACTTGTATCCCAATTCCCAATGTCTTGATTAAAGGAAAGGGCAGATCTAAACATCTCAAACATATTGGTCACATTGCTTGTATCCCAATTCCCGATGTCTTGATTGAAGCTTTGAGCATTGGTAAACATATTCCTCATGTCGGTCACGAACGTGGTGACTACATTTTCTACACTTAAACCGTTTCTGATTCGTGTTTTAAGCATAGTAGCATCCACAATGGTGTACTCTACTCTCCCTCTACTATCTTGGTAGTCTATATATCCAGTTCGTCCCACATAGTCCGCTTGTGCAAGACCTGACTTAACTTTTACAGTAACTCCGTTTGCATCAAGTTCAATCGGATTCTCAACATTTCCCTGACTTTGTTGTTGACTATCAACCTCTTCAAAGTCTACACTGATGGAACAATCTTTGGTAGCGGTAATGGAAACTGGATTCGTATTCTTTCCAAAGCTTCCACATGTCCCTCCCCACGATTGTATTTGATAACCCGTATTTGGTGTTGCAGTGATACTCACTGATGCGCCTTGTTCTACTGATTGATTTCCAGTAATTGTTCCGCCAGTACCTGCACTTGTTGTAATCGTATAGGATTCTTTTTCAAGTTTTTGTAGACTATTAACCTCCTCAAAGGCTACACTGATGGAACAATCTTTGGTAGCAGTGAAGGTAGCTGGATTGGTTGTCTTGGCAAAGGTGCCACAACTTCCTGACCATGATGCAATTTGAAAACCTGTGCTGGGTGTAGCAGTGATGCTCACTGATTCCTGAAATGTTACTGATTGATTTTCGGTAATCGTTCCGCCAGTACCTGCACTTGTAGTGATGGTAAAGGATGGTAAAAAGGTTGCAAAGATAGAACAATCTTTGGTTGCTGTGAACGTAACGGGATTGGTTGTCTCGTCAAAGGTGCCACAAGTCCCTCCCCATCCTAAAAATTGAAAACCACTACGTGGAGTTGCAGTGATGCTCACTGATTCACCATATTCTACTGATTGATGTCTAGTGATGGTTCCCATGAATGGCAGTGCAAATGTGGAAATTGTATAGGATACCTTTTCAAAATTTACACTAATGGAACAATCTTTGGAGGCAGTGAAGGTAGCTGGATTGGTAGCCTTGTTAAAGGTGCCACAAGTCCCTCCCCAGGATTGTATTTGATAACCTGTACTTGGCGTTGCAGTGATACTCACCTGTTCTCCCTGCTCTACTGATTGTTTTTCGGTAATTTCTCCTCCAGTTCCCGCACTTGTAGTTATGGTATAAGATACTTTTTCAAAGGCTACACTGATGGAACAATCTTTGGTAGCAGTGAAGGTAGCTGGATTGGTTGTTTTCTCGAAAGAGCCACAACTTCCTGACCATACACTGATTTGATAACCTGAATCAGGCGTTGCAGTGATACTTACCGATTCACCATGTTCTATTGATTGTTTTTCGGTAATTTCTCCTCCAGTTCCCGCACTTGTAGTGATGGTATAAGATACTTTTTCAAAGGCTACACTAATAGAACAATCTTTAGAACCAGTGAAGGTAGCTGGATTCGTAGATTTGTCAAAGGTGCCACAAGTCCCTCCCCACGATTGTACTTGATAACCTGTACTTGGCGTTGCTGTGATGCTTACCGATTCTCCCTGTTCTACTGACTGCTTTTCAGTAATAGAGCCTCCATCACCCGCACTTGTAGTGATGGTATAAGATACCTTTTCAAAGGCTACACCGATAGAGCAGTCTTCTGAGCCAACGATGGATACTGGATTGGTGGATTTG
>MPMN01000095.1 GCA_002238525.1 Flavobacteriaceae bacterium bin25 | reverse complement strand
TTGTCATATCACTAGGCTGAAAGGCTTAGAGAAAGTTCATCATCAGCATATACTGGAGGCTATAGCATACAATTTGAAGCGTTCTCCGGGATTAGTGCATCTGCTGGTGAAATAAGGTGTAAAAAAGACTGAAAATAAGCCTATTAGGGCGTGATATGGACATATATTTAGCGAAACATTATCAAAAAAAAGATGACTTAAGTACGAATTGAGCAATTACAAAGTAAAAAAAAGAACCCAAAAATTGGGTTAAGCCAGAAAACCCAATTATACAAAGGTCTCATATTTATTTAACGAATATTTAAAATACATATATAATTATATCTAATTTTGTATTTTATTCGTCATTATACATTTTAAAACTTCTAATCCGAATAATTTATATAAGTCGGTTATATGTGGTTCTATCATATTAATATCTAATTAATTATGTTCATTTCAAACTTCCATAAACATCATTACTTCATGAATTAACTCTATTTTCAAATACAAGACTAATACATCCAATTTCAAAGGTGAGAGAGATATTTCAGATGGTACAGTCATATCCCTAAAGCCATTGAACGGGAATACTAAATAACTCAAGCATTTTTGTCATAAATTTTCAATGGATGTCATCAGTGCTTAGTTGTTCATTATTCATTATGTATTTAAATTAGTCAAAGAGCGAGTGTATTCCATCTGTCTGGTTTATGAAGATTATAATGGTGTAACCTATTTGAAAAACAATCCGGATTTCCAGCACTTATTATGTGCAAAATTAGTCCCTCAAACACCCCTCCCATAAGTCGTCTTGAAAATAGTGTCGGAGGATCTGAAATTTGGTCGTTATCAAAGTATATGATTTATAAACGTATTTCGTCGTTAAAAGGCCGAAAAAAATAGTCATTGGAATTGACTCTAGGGACATTTCTTATTAAATCTTCAACCACTTGTTCATCTCCCAATTTAAATGCATCAAGGTCTACGATAATGGTGTCATTTTTTTTGACTATGATGTTGCTGTTCTTGATATCTAGATTAACTTCATTCAATACTTCAGGCTTGTTCTGAAGGATTACGTCATAAGTGTAATTCCTTACATCTGTGGTAGTATCTATGTTTATGGATTTGCTATGATAATATGTAGCTGAGAATTCAATTTTTAGATTTTTTTGGCAAGGAACCTCAAGATTATATCGCCCTTGTTCATCAGAAAATGTGTATGTTATGATGTTCTGGGTATCATTGTCTGAGATAACGATTCTTGCGTAATTTATTGGCTGTGTTATTGAATCTAAAACCGATCCAGAAACACTAATCTGGCAATAAATTGCTGATGGGAATATAAAAACCACAACCCAACTGAAGTTGGTAATGACTTTTTTCAGTTGCAAGAAGTTTGAATGAATTCAAATTTACTTTCTACAAGAGTTACATCTTCATATTGATCACGATCAATTGACGACAAAAATCTGGCAGCACTCCGTTCTTGCCAATCTTTTTGAAATTGCATTCTTCGCTCACAAGGAATAAATTTTTCTCTTTTAATATTTATCCGTTTTGCAACTTCCGGTGCCTTTTCCCGGTATCGAATACTTTGAAGTTGGAAAGAAACTCTTTTATCCTTATCAATTACCGATACCATTGCTCCAGGTAGCCCATGAAGCTTCCAAGGTCCTACATTTATCGGTATATCTATCGTATACCAAACCTCATATTCCCGACCACTAAAATTTGTGGTTGCCTTGTTACAAGAATAACCTCCAATTACTTTAACATCTGAATGAAATGTCCAACCTTCTAAAGGATAAAAATTCTCTTTGAGAAAATATTGTTTCGCTCTTCTTCTTTCGCTTTTAACTGTTGCTGAAACCATATTACTTTTTAGATCGGTCTGAACAAAAAAATTGGGATACTTCCGTTTTGATGCAGGTGGAATAATCTCGGTGTGATAATGATTTTCACTGATTTTCGTCTCAATCCGAGTAACCGTGTCTCTTTGCTCTCTTTCATGAAAGTAGGTGCTATGGCTATCAAAAACATATAGATTACCTATTTTGGGATCTAAAGCTCCCCACAATTTTACTTCATAAGTCAACTGCATCTCTGCAATCTGTCCATACAATCCTCTGCATAAAAGAAACCAAAAAAGAAAAACAAAAGTAGGATTAAAATACACCTATTATAAATTTTTATGGTCTATAAACCACTATGTTCTAAATTTAACATGCACAAATATAGATATATACATCTAACCAAGATAAACTCAAGAAATCGGACTAACGGGCAGCAAAATCATAAGTCAACAGAAATTGAAACACTTTCTTTCTAAGTATGAGTTGTACTAAAAATACACTAAAATCTATACAACTTCACGCGTTCATCTCATCAATTGCCTAAGTTTCCTTTTTGCTACTCTTGCAGCCTTTCGACAGTTTTTTTCAGTTGACGTAGCGGTAAGTGTACCTGATGCACTTCCATCATCTAGTTTCTTATCTATACTAAGCGTAACCGTGCATGTTGTTGCATTTAATTCTACAAACATTTCCAAAGTTGAATCTGCAAAACTATAAGTACCGCTATCGGTTTAAGCTATAAAGGAAACAGCTAAAAGAGACATGATAAAAGGTAAAATAAACTTTTTCATAATTAATAATTAATAGTTATCCTCAACAAATATAATAAAATTCAATAATACCAGCTTCCATAAACATCATTACTTCATGAATTAACTATATTTTCAAATACAAGACTGATACATCCAATTTCAAAGGTGAGAGAGCTATTTCAGATGGTACAGTCATATCCCTAAAGCCATTGAACGGGAATACTAAATAACTCAAGCATTTTTGTCATAAATTTTCAATGGACATCATCAGTGCTTAGTTGTTCATTATTCATTATGTATTTAAATTAGTCAAAGAGCGAGTGTATTCCATCTGTCTGGTTTATGAAGATTATAATGTTGTAACCCATTTGAAAAACAATCCGGATTTCCAGCACTTATTATGTGCAAAATTAGTCCCTCAAACACCCCTCCCATAAGTCGTCTTGAAAATAGTGTGGGAGGATCTGAAATTTGCTCGTTATCAAAGTATATGATTTATAAACATGTTTCGTCGTTAAAAGGTCGAAAAAAAATGGTCATTGGAATTGACTCTAGGTACATTTCTTATTAAATCTTCAACCACTTGTTCATCTCCCAATTTAAATGCATCAAGGTCTACGGTAATAGTGTCATTTTTTTGCTGTTCTCTATATCTAGATTAACTTCTTTCACTACTTCAGGCTTGTGCTCAAGGATTAGGTCATAAGTGTAATTCCTTACGTCTGTGGTAGTATCTATGTTTATGGATTTGCTATGATAATATGTAGCTGAGAATTCAATTTTTAGATTTTTAGGTAAGGAACCTCAATATTATATCGCCCTTGTTCATCAGAAAATGTGTATGTTATGATGCTCTGGCTATCATTGTCTGAGATAACGATTCTTGCGTAATTTATTGGCTGTGTTATTGAATCTAAAACCGATCCAGAAACACTAATCTGGCAATAAATTGCTGATGGGAATATAAAAACAACAACCCAACTGAAGTTGGTAATGACTTTTTTCAGTTGCAAGAAGTTTGAATGAAATTAAATTTACTTTCTACAAGAGTTACATCTTCATATTGATCACGATCAATTGACGACAATGATCTGTTGAGGCTTCGTTCAGCAATATCTTTTCGATACTGCATTTTTTGCTCACAAGAAATAAATTTTTCTCTTTTAATATCTATCGGTTTTGCAACTTCCGGTGCCTTTTCCCGGTATCGAATACTTCGAAGTTGGAAAGAAACTTCTTCATCCTTATCAATTACCGATACCATTGCACCTGGCAGCCCATGAAACTTCCAAGGCCCTACATTTATCGGTATATCCATCGTATACCAAACCTCATATTCCCTACCACTAAAATTTGTGGTTGCCTTGTTACAAGAATACCTTCCAATTACTTTAACATCTGGATGAAATGTCCAATCTTCTAAAGGATAAAAATTCTCTTTGAGAAAATATATTTTCGATCTTCTTCTTTCACTTTTAACTGTTGCTGAAACCATATTACTTTTTAGATCGGTCTGAACAAAAAAATTGGGATACTTCCGTTTTGATGCAGGTGGAATAATCTCGGTGTGATAATGATTTTCACTGATTTTCGTCTCAA
>MPMN01000012.1 GCA_002238525.1 Flavobacteriaceae bacterium bin25 | reverse complement strand
GAGTGAGCAAACATGCCCTGCATATTGGTCACATTGCTCACATCCCAGCCACTAATATCTTGATTAAAAGAGGTAGCGCCATAAAACATCTCGCGCATGTTCAATATATTCTCTACGTTCCAGCTACTAAGGTCCCCATTGAAGGCTTTAGCATCTTTAAACATATGAGGTAGATGGACTACATTACTTACATTCCAGCTACTAATGTCCCCATTGAAGGCTTTAGCATCTTTAAACATAGATTCCATATTGCGCACATTACGCGTATTTTCCTCCCAGACTAAATCCTGATTAAATGAGGTTGCTTGATAAAACATCTGAGCCATGCTGCGTACATTACTGACATCCCAATCCGATAAATCCTGATTAAAGGAAAAAGCAGTCATAAACATTGAACCCATATTGCGTACACTACTGACATCCCAACTTGATATGTCTTGATCAAAACTATCGGCTAGAAAAAACATTGCGCCCATGTCAGTCACCATACTCGTATCCTCCTCCCAGTCAAGTTCCCCATTAAAAGCACGAGCGGCTGAAAACATAGCATTCATGTTCCTTACACTGCTGACATCCCAATCGGATAAATCCTGATTAAAGGAAGTAGCACCAGCAAACATTCTCGACATATTGGTCACCTTAGAGGGTCTCCAGCCAGATAAATCCCCATTAAAAGCACTAGCAAATTCAAACATGTTGTTCATATCTGTTACACTACTTACATCCCAATCGGTTAAATCCTGATTAAAAGCGGTCGCAAAACGAAACATTCTCTGCATATCTGTTACATTGCTAACATCCCACTTGGATATGTCTTGATTAAATTCCTCTGCAGAGTGAAACATAAAACGCATATTGGTTACATTACTGACATCCCAACTTGATATATCTTGATTAAAACTACTCTTAATGCAAAAAACTTGGCCCGAATAATCATCACATTCAATAGCATAGTGCCTGATCAATCTAGTCATATCCGTCACACAGGTGGTACATACCTTTGATACATCTCCTTTCTGAAGCATAGTTTTACCCAACAAATTTAAGTCAACAATCAAATAATCTTCCCCATTAAGCTCTAATGTTTTCCCTATGGCAGTGGAACAATCTCCATTCAACCTCACCGTCACACCATTCGGATCTAACTCAAGACTGTTCGTTGACTCTGAATGGTCAACAGCGAGGTTTTCTAACGAACTTTCCTTGTATAAATCCAGTCTCGAAGTATCCGTTTCTGATCCTGCTACCGGAATCCCAGAGCCCTGTCCTTGATTTCTTTGATCATTAGACAGTTCATCTCCCGTTTGTGTCGGTTCAATAGATTCTTCTGCAGTTCCAGTTGATGCTAAATCAATGGATTCTGTAAGGGTAAAAATAGCTTTTAACTCACAATCTCCTCTCGCCTTAAACTCAGCAATGGAATAGGTATAATCAGTTACCTCCTGACAGCCTGAACCCGACAGACTCCATCTATCAAACTCATACCCTTCATCAGAAACAGCAGTTACGGTGACCGTTTCACCATGCTCCCTTTCCACCGATTCAGTATCTACATTACCACCAGTCCCTGCCGATGCAGTAACAGTATAACGTTTCTTTTGAAATTTAGCCTTTACGTTGCAGTCATTACTCGGAGTGAATGTGATCGTTGATTGATCCTGATTTAAATCGCCACAGCCACTTTCCCATTCTTTAAATTCATAACCTTCATTCGAAGTTGCAGTGATCGTTATTTCCTTGCCAAACTCCACCTCCACACTTTGGTTAGGGACTATCTTACCGCCAACAGAAGAAGAAGTACTGATGACATGACTCAATTTATTGAAAACAGCTTCCAATTCACAATTTCCTTGCACAACAAAGGTCGCTTGGCTACTAGAAGAGTCAGAAAGTTTACCACAAGCCGTTCCGGTCAGGTTCCAATGAGTGAATTCATATCCCTCATCCGGATCAGCGGTTAGGGTAACAGAATCACCTTGCACTTTCTTGAAACTCAATTCCGATAAGCGGTCACCAACGGATGATAACGAGCCCCCAGCAGAAGATGTCGCTGTAATAGCGTATGGTATCTTTTCATATACTGCCCCAACCTGACAATCTTTTGTCGCAGAAAATGAAATGCTTGTCTCCTCTTTACTAAATTCACCGCAATCACCAGACCATTCGACTAATTGAAAATGCTGATCAGCAGTAGCTGTAATAGATACCTCATCTCCATGTTCCACATTTTGGGGATCAGTAATCTGTCCTCCTTCGCTTGAGGAAGTGGTAATCGTAAGAGGTACTTTCGTAAATACAGATTCCAGATGGCAATCCTTTGTTGCAGTAAAGGAAATGGTTGTCTCCTCTTTGCTAAACACACCACAATCGCCTTTCCATTGTTCCAGCTGATAAAATTCAGCAGCAGTAGCTGTAATAGATACCTCATCTCCATGTTCCACATTTTGGGGATCAGTAATCTGCCCTCCTTCGCTTGATGATGTGGTAATGATACGGGGCAATTTCATAAACACAGCTATCAGGCTACAATCACCTCCTACATTAAAGTCAGCAGTAGCATCCCCTAGATCCGGTAGAGTGGGACAACCAGAGCCTGTAATTTTCCAACCGCTGAACTCATACCCCTCTTTTGAATTAGCTTTAAAGGTGACCGGATCACCAAATACTTTGCTTTGCTCTTTAGGACCATCTATCGAACCGCCATCACCCGCAGTTGCTGTGATCGTATATCTAACCTTCTCAAAGATTGCTGATATCGTACAATCAGACTCCAGAGTAATCGTTATAGTTGATTCATCAGCACCAAACTCTCCGCAGCTTCCAGACCAACCCTTGAAGGCATAATGTTCATCGGCAGTAGCTGTAATCTTCACTTGCTCACCATGGTCAACAGTTGCAGATGGAGTAATGGTTATTTCTCCATTGGTAACCCCCGATTCGGGGTTGATGCCAGTCGAAGGAGATTCTATGGTAATGGTACGTGGGGCTCTGGTAAAAACCGCTTCCAAACTACAATTACCTGCAACTGTGAAGGTCACTTTGTTTTTGGCAATTATAAGGTCAGGGCATTCACTACCTTCGGCCCGTGTCCATCCACTTAACTGATAGCCTTCTTCAGGCTCTGCAGTAAAAGAGACTACCTGTCCGTGTTCTCTTGATAGTTCTCCTTCATTGACACTCCCTCCATCAGAAGATGTAGCGGTGATGCTGTAGTTGATCTTTTCAAACTCAGCCCCTATCTGACAATTCTCGGAAACCGTGATGGTGATTTCGGAATTCTCTGGGCCAAAACCACCACAGTCGCCTGTCCATTGCTTCAACCGATAGTGCTCCTGAGCAGTGGCAGTTATGGTCACCGACTGACCACCATCTACACTTTGACTATGGGTTATTGAACCACCGGCACCTGATGATGTGGCAATAGTAAACTTTGCTGCTACTGGCTCAATAGGTGGTGTAGGCACAACATCTCCATCATTACAAGAAAATAATAGAAGTAGTGCTACTACAGAAATAAATAAAGGATTTGAAAAAAATCTTAATCTCATTGGATAGTATATCTAATAGGTTTATTCGTGTTTGTGCTATATGCAATTGGTTGCAATAGATGAAAGTCCTCAAAACGGACCGGCAAAAAATCATAAGCTGTATTTACCCCCCCCCATTGTTTTCTTTTTGATAATATGGGGAAATAGGATTGCATGTCCTTCCCAATAGAAAAAAAAGCAAGCATGAAGCATACTTGATTGGAGGAAACTGCATAAAAGAGCAGTTTGTTTGAAGCCTGGGAGGGACTACCTGCTCCCCGATTCCAAAATAGGGGGGGGGTATTTCGCAAAGAACAACCAGTTGAATGTCAATCTATTGATTGACAATAACTGTTCCCATACAGATAGGTTAATGCTCAAGAAAGTAATATTTATAGCATAACTATGAGCCGCAAATATAATGAATTAAATTAAAAATAGCACTCAAATCGTTTATATTCGTTGTCACTTAGCAATATCTATAGATTTGCAGGGACTATCCCTCCAACCTATTTTTTGGAGGAGTTGGCTATGTTTAGTTATTGTTCCTTCGGAACAACGGAAATTCCTATCTGCTATAGCAGGCTCAAAAACAAAAATGTCACCAAAACAGCTAAAGGAACCATAGATAATCCACGAAAAAATGACATAAGAGCGGTTAAAATTGAGTCATTTTTAAAACAGCATGGTATAGGTTGCAATCATATGTATCAGAACAAGCTGTGGAAGTGGATCTGACTTATACCTCTCAACAATGTAATGGTTATACGAACAAGAACAATAGAATATTGCAATCAAATGTTTAGATATTTAGACCTGACTTTCGGATCGAAATTACGCCAAACACTTACCAGGACTGGGAAAAGTGCCATTTCCATCCGTTACTTTACTGGGAACATCTTTTTTTGATCAACTCCAATGAGTTCGAACACCCTCTGTTGAATCTCCGTTGCCTCAGACATCACATGAATCACTCGGTCAGTATTTCCGGTTAGGCATACCTAATCTAACGTCAAGGTTTCCTGATCATTCCTCCGGGTGATAAGAAATGTACAAGATGACTATCTTCTGTATTTCTGCTATTCTGTTTCTTTATCGTACTATCTGATATCTATGCCTTGCTAATAGGTGTATTTATATATTTCGCTTTTGTTTACCTATATCCTCATCTGAAAGCAATAAAGGATCTGGTTCACCCTTGAGATGCCACTCAGTATAATACCTTAGTGAACATAGAAATACATGACTTTTGACAACTACTTTAATGCCTTTTACAACAGAGGGAGGAAAGTCGCTCAAGTTAGCTATGGTTTTTTCTTGATTTTCTTTGTCTCCCTCCAAGCTTTACGAAGGAGTGGTTGGTCTGTAATTTCTATTGGGTATGACATCAATATGGTAAGACATGAAAACTACAAATTTGAGCATATATACTATAAATAGAAGGACATCAAAAAAAGAGTGATAGCCGGGAATAGAATGTGGACTATTAGACCTGACTTTCGGGTCGAAATACGCCCAAAACCCTTACCAGGCCTGAAAAAAGTGGCATTTCCAACTGTTACTTTAATGGAAACATTTTGTTCTGATCGATACCAATAAGTTCTAATTTTTGATCAATCCCAAAATGCAAGCTATATGCCCATGAGGTAAAGATCTTTTGATGGGGAAGGCTTTGGAAATATCCTTATAGACTACTACTCCTTTGATAGCTGCTTTAAAGCCCTCAATAACAGAGGAGTGAAAGTTGCTCAAATTGGCTATAGTTTTTCTTTTGACTTTTTTTCCTCTCTCCAGGCTTTACGGAGCAGAGTGGTTGGTCTGTAATTTCTATTTGATACGACTTCAATGTAATATAACATGGAAATATAAAATATGGTGCAAATATATTACATTCAATTAAATAAACAGCGATAAAAAAGCATCTCACATGGAAACTTTTTCACAAAATAAATCCAAAATATATCATCTATATGACTGACATACAGGTGTTTAAGTGAAAAAAAACACTCAAAAAAGTGCGAAAGTCGGGGTTAAACACACTAGCACAATTTAGTTCCTGATTTCTATTTAACGTTTTATTGTCCTCTGTCCGTATTCGATGATAGCCCCTGATTTGGATAGGATTTCTTGTGCACGTTTTCAAGTGATCTCTGTGATTTCGCCTGAAATAAGTACTTTTTTGTTTTCAGCGTTTTGGATATGAAGAGGATCAATACACATTAATTGGGATATCATGGTAAGCTCCTTTTTTATTTATAATCAAGGATCAAGGGGAACTCCCCCTAAATTCTCTCCTTTTTCTTGGTTGTTGACAAGATAAAAGATGGTCTCTAAGATAGTTGATGCGATGAGAACTCCATCCAATGGACATTGAGAAGTAGCATTTTGAATCCATTCCCAAAGTTCAGAAATGTTTCTACATGATTTTATTTTTCGAAGTTCTTCTTTCCCTTCTTTTTTGACCTCTTTCCAATCTTGGTCATATTCTTTTTTGTCTTGTTCATTGAGATGCCGTCTAAAATAATGTGCCCTATCTTTATCTACTCTTTCTTGAAAAAAAGATTGAAGGTTTTTTTGAATGGCATAAAAAAATTTCTTTGATTTTCTGGAATGAATAGTAGATGAATTCTGGGTTAATTCCTTGAATTTTCCTCTTACCAAAATCATGATAGGTCTTAATGAATCTTCTGCTTCATGTATTAATTCTCCTGATTTTATGGCCTTAAAAGATTCTGGGAAGAGTTCATACAACTCCATTTCATCATCACTAAAATACGGGTGTTTTTCTTTTTTATTCATGTTCTTCTTTTTCTACATTTCCATATGTTCTAAAAATAAACCTTTTGAAAAATAAAATTGGTTCTGTTGAAATGAATTATACTTATTGTTCAATGCACACATAATATCATATAAAAATGGGAAAACCTAATATTATAGTTAATCTTATTCATTTTTGTCCTTTGCTATTTGGTTGTGATCTTACTTCTGATGCCAAAGAAAGGAAAGACAAAATTAAGAATGAATTACAAACTGAGATACGTCAAATAGAAGTTGAAGAATCTGATGAAGTTTTTGTAGATACAGATGAACCGCACAATCATCACTTAAACACAACTTTCGCAAAAAATAATGGTCAAAGCATTTATATCTGCATTAGCAGGCAAGACATAGGAACAAATTTAGAGGGTGATTTTTTGTTGTCTTCATTTTAAAACCCATAAGAAAGATATGTATGAGAGGTGTATATCGGGTAAACCTTATAGGCTAAACTTCAATTCACCAACAACGAATTAAATGCTAATTGGAATCCCAATGTACTTCTAATGTGCTGAGTATAGAGTTCAATTCAAACATATTGTCCCTTTTATTTGAATTAGGAGCAAATGTAAAGCCCTCAATTACTATCCAGCGATTATTAAGGCTATCTCTCAACATATAGTTTACGAAAGGTCCAGCCATATAATCTCCTTTGACTTCCCACATACCTTTGGTAAGATATCCTGGTAAGCCACCGAGTGTTGTGGTAAAATAATAGGGTCTATATGCTTGTTCCGTTATCATGTAGGTTTCCTCTAGTCTGCCAGGTAGGTAAACTCCCCCTATGGAATCTCTTATAGCAGGTATCCTTGTGCGAGTTGGCCCATCAAGAGATGTAAGATTAAGGCTATAGGCAATCAAATTCATATGTCCTTTTGGGATCGGCTTTTGAATCCATACAAAATTGGTTGTGTCTTTTAAAGTTTGATATGCCGTTGGATAGGTCAATTCAATACGAAATCGATCTTTCAGTTCTATAGATTTGCTAGGAGATTGATTAATTCTCCTAATTTTTTCCTTTTGCTCATTTTCCAAAATCAATTTCCGCAACTGATTTAAATTGGAACTAAATAACTTCTTCTGTGATTCGGAATCTCCACCAGTAATCAAAGCAAAAAGCTGGGGCCTAGCAAACTGATCCTGAGCCAATCTAAATTGCGGAACGCTGTCGGTGGCAAATTGAATGACATTTCTGCTTTGACGTGCAAAACCTGTAAAGGCTTGAGGAACCAAATGATGAAGCGTAAACTGAGGTTCATCCCACGGAAGTCCTATATAGGCTGTCTGCAAAGAATCTCTTACTATATGTCCCAAATCTCCATTCCAGAGACTTTCCTTCATCACGATGGTAACATTATTGATATTACCACTTGACCTTGGAATATAACCCTCTCCACCGCTTTTACAAGAAGTAAGTAGTAGAATCAATAAGGCAGAATAACAAATAAAACGCATCCTATTCTAATAATGCTTTGATTCCTGGAAGGGTTTTCCCTTCCAGACTTTCTAACATTGCACCTCCACCTGTTGAAACATAACTCATCTGCTGGGCTAAATTGAATTGTTTTACTGCCGAAACCGAGTCTCCGCCCCCCACAAGGGAAAAAGCACCTTGTCTTGTTCTTTGCCCTATAGCCTGCCCAATTCTCATGGTTCCCTGAGCAAAATTAGGAAATTCAAAAACCCCAATAGGTCCATTCCAAAGAATAGTTTGGCACTTGTTGATAATGGAAATAAAGTACTCCAAGGTCTGAGGTCCAGAGTCCATACCTTCGAATTGTTCCCCAATTTGATCGCTCGGGAACTCTTTGCGATTAGCATCATTAGAAAAACTATCTCCAGCCAGTGTATCAATTGGCAGATGGATCTCTACTCCTAGCTTTTTGGCTTTCTGAAGAACTTTCAAACAATAATCTAGGTACTTATCTTCACAAATTGAATTTCCAATTTTACCCCCTAAGGCCTTTTTAAAGGTATAGACCATACCACCCCCAACAATAATGTGATCTGCAATCTGCATCATACTTTCTAAAATCGGAATTTTGGTTGATACCTTAGCACCTCCTAAAATAACCACAACTGGAGGCTTTCCTGTCTTTATTACCTTTTCTGTAGCCAACAATTCTGATTCCAATAGCTTACCAAAGTATTTTTTCCTCCCAAAATATTGAGCCATAACAGTTGTTGATGCATGTGCTCTATGGGCTGTCCCAAAAGCATCATTGACGTATATGCTTCCCAGCTTGGCTAATTCCCTTGCAAATTCCTTATCCCCTGAGGTTTCTTCCTTATAAAAACGAAGATTTTCCATCATCAGAATTTCGCCTTTTTCAAGATCCTGTGCCGTAGAAACTGCTTTTGAACCAATGCAATCTTCATGAAATTTTATTGGCTTTTGTAAAGATTCAGAAACTTTAGAAACAATATGCTTTAAGGAGTATCTCGATTCCTTTCCCTTTGGTCTTCCCAAATGCGACACCAAAACACAGCTGCCTCCATTCTGTAGTATAAAATCAATCGTGGGCTTTGCTGCTAAAATTCTGGTTGGGTCTGTCACGTTAAACTGCTCATCTAACGGAACATTAAAATCTACTCTTACGACCACTTTTTGTCCGGTAAAATCCAATCCTGGTTGGAGTCGATTTCCAATAATCCTATCAAAACCCAACTGACTCTCAATGGCCGAGGGATTATGGTTAACTTTCTTTACTGATTCAATAAAATAAACGGGAGCCTTTTTTTGTGCATCTTCATTTAAATAGTACTTTCCAGAGTGGACAAATGAAATTTCCGATTGGCTTCCGGGGTTTAGTTGTTTTAAAAACCCACTATCCTTTTGGGTAAAAACAACAAATCTGTTATTCTCTTGATTTATGGGATTTATCAAAAAACCTTGAACATGATCTATGATTTCTCCTGAACAAAGCCTTAAATGACAAAATTGTGCTTGGTCAATTACCTGATAGATAGATTTTTCAATAGATGCAGACTTGGTAGTTGAATTCATTTTACTTTGATGTTTATTCTTGATTTCTAGTGAGATTTTCTCACAATAATCTCAGACTAAAATAAAGAAATATAGTAGGGATTCAAATGTAACTATACCTGTGATTTGTTATTCTGTCTCTACTGCCTTTAATATGGAGGGTTCAAATAACTTTCTTGTGAAATAGTTCCACAGCGTACCCAAAACTGTGCAAACCATATATCAATACTTATTTGAATGGCTCTACTGCTTTCTTTGAGACTATACAATTATTAAGCAAAAAGGACTGATTGATTAACTGCTTCATAATCTACATTAAATTAACGAAATTTGACCCGTAAATTTTATTTTTTCATCTCTCTGATGATCATGCTATAATGAATGCTGCCGCCGATATCGAAAAAGAAATAGCAGGTCAAAAGCACATACTAGAACCTCTAAAGGCAGCAATTCTATCTAAAACACAACCCCACGCCCAATTATTTATTGATGAAAATGGATACGGAGGCTTACCCTTAGCACTGTACTGTGCTATCTTATTGCTTTATTCCCAAGAACAACTAGCTGATAAACTCCAACAAAAAAACGTGTCGTTTCATAGGCTGTTAGAGCATCCCGATTTTCATGCTCTTTTTCCTTTAGCTCAAGTGAAGTCTGCTGACACAAAATCCTTTTTTCAACAGTGGCTTAAATTTGTTAACCTCAACCCTTATGCTTCCTATACCCAATGGTTGTCCCATGCTGACCTAGGTGTAAAACAAGGCATCATACCAGTTAAAGAAATTCAAACCCTTCAGTCTTCGTTAAGTCTGACCTCTTTTCTAGGAGGCAATAGAGTTTGTGTTATTTGGGGTCTTGACAAAATGAATGAGACGGCCTCCAATAAAATTTTAAAACTATTGGAAGAACCTCCATCCAACACCTATTTTTTACTCGTAGCTCAACTAAAATCTTCATTACTCCCTACCATCATTTCAAGATGTCAGTTCATTGATATGCCTCCCGTTGACTTAGATTCTATACAACAATTTGTAGCCTTCAAAAAATTAAATCCCCCACATAACTTTGATCTACGAACTTCAAGAGGCAGTGTAAGTCAACTAATTGATATTCTCAACCTAACCACACACAACAAGCCTATAGAACAACTCTTTGTTGAATTTCTCCGCAATTCATTTGATTTTGGAAAAAACCATTTCAAATGGCACAAACTTCTCAAAACCATAGATAAAATAACACTCTTACAAAAAGAAAACCAAAAAGGATTGCTTCTAATTGGCATTGAATTGCTCAGACAAGCGTATTTAACAAATTGCGAACTAAATTCCCTGGTCTATCACCAATCTGAAAGCGGGTTTAACCTTACACGGTTTGCCCCCTATGTTCATGAAAGAAATTATATCCAAATGATCAAAGTCATAGAAGATCATATTACCTATCTGATTCGAAACTCACATAGCCACATGGTCTTTACTAGTATCGCCTTAAAATTGTCATCTTTGCTTTACCTATAATTGCGGAGGTTTTTCTGGGCAATAAATACCATTGAGCTGAAATTCCCCGTAAATTGGCCGACAACATTAGAAATTGCGCCGAAAAACAGACCTTTAACTATCCATAATTTGGATCCTTTGTATTTTTCAGATAGCTGGCTGATATAAAAGCTGTCAAAAAATAAGGTTCTTTTTTTAACAAGCTTAAATCCTGCTTGCTCCAGTAGGTTCAATAGGCCTGACGGGGTAAAATGCCACAAATGCCGAGGCACATCTAAAGCAGCCCAATGGTCTTTATATTTTTTAGCGTCAAATGATTTAAAATTTGGCACGGCAATAACCAGTACCCCATTATCTTCAAGAAGTTTGTCTAATTCTTTGATTTCATTCCATGGATTGGGTAGATGTTCTAAAACATGCCAAAGGGTAATCACCTGGTAACTAGCATTGGAAGGGACATCACATAAATTCAGATAGACCGAGTGTCCCTTTTCTTGACATTGTTTATAGGCATTTTGGTTTGATTCTACTAGGTCAACCTTTAAACCACGTTTTTTTAGGTAATCAGCAAAATAACCAGTCCCTGCTCCGAAGTCCAGAATCTTGGGATGTTTTACATTCAAAAAGGACCTGAACATCTTCCATTTAACCCAACACATCCACCTGCGAACCATTTTGTAGAATCGGTCTTGTAAAGAAACTGAATTCAAACTATGGGGGCAGTAGTTTTGAGAATAATACTTCTCTAAATTATCTGTGTTTTTTAAATCTGTCCATCCCACCTTCTTTAAATCATCCCAGTAGATGTCAAAATATTCCCGGCTTTGAGCAAAATCTTTGGTGCGGAACAGAAATTTAGATTTCCGATGTTTCATGTGAAACAATGCTTCATTTCGCTATATGTACCATCAAAACAGAAATGTCAGTTGGATTCACGCCACTAATTCTTGAAGCTTGCCCAAGCGTTTTGGGACGTATTGTTGACAGCTTTTCTTTGGCCTCAGAGGAGAGACTTGAAAACTGATGATAATCAATTTGGAGTGGAATTTTGCGCTTTTCTAATGATTGGAGTTTTTTAGCATTGCTCTTTTCTTTTTCGATGTAGCCCCCATATTTGATCTGAATTTCAACCTGTTGAAATTCATCATCCTCAATGTCGTTTAACAAACAATACAATTGAATCGGATTCAAATCCAACAAGTCGGTCCTATCAATATCTGGTCTGGATAACAACCTGATAAACTTGTCGGCTTGTCTTAATAGAGGGAGTTCTTTTTTTAGTAAAATCTCGTTGATGGCATTTAATTCAAAAGTGGTATTTCTCAAAAACTGAATCATCTGCTTTGATTTTTGTTCTTTTTTTTCTGCTCTTTGGAATCTATTTTTTGAAGCCAATCCAATATCATAACCAATGGGGGTCAGACGTAAATCAGCATTGTCTTGCCTTAATAGAGTTCTATATTCAGCCCTAGAAGTAAACATCCGGTAGGGCTCCTCTGTACCTTTTAAAATTAAATCATCAATCAGTACACCAATATAGGCTTGATCTCGTTTTAGAATAAGCGATTCCTTTCGATTGATTTTAAGGGTAGCATTTATACCAGCCATTAAACCTTGAGCTGCTGCTTCTTCATATCCTGTAGTCCCATTGATTTGACCTGCGAAATAAAGATTTTCAATCTTCTTAGTTTCCAAGGTATGATTTAATTGTATGGGTGGAAAATAATCATATTCTATAGCATATCCGGGCCTAAAGAATCTGACATTCTCAAAACCCTTTACTTTTCTTAGAGCCGCTTGTTGCACTTGTTGGGGCAAAGAAGTGGAGAAGCCATTAACATACACTTCAACAGTTGACCAGCCTTCAGGCTCAATAAATAATTGATGCCTAGCTTTATCTCGAAATCTGTGGATTTTATCTTCAATCGAAGGGCAATAGCGAGGTCCAATGCTTTTAATACGTCCATTAAACATCGGAGATTGAGCAAATCCCTTTTCTAATTCACTATGTACACTCAAATCGGTATAGGTAATGTAACAGCTATGCTGTTTTACCAAGGTAGGACTTTCAGGCAAAAAAGAAAATTTCGAGGGTTTTGAGTCTCCCTTTTGTTCCTCCATCTTGTTGTAATCCAAAGAACGTCCATCAACTCTCGGTGGTGTTCCAGTTTTCATTCTCCCGCTTTCAAATCCTAGTTGATTTAATTGTGCTGTCAATCCCTTTGCAGCGCCTTCTCCTGCACGCCCTCCACCAAATTGTTTTTCTCCTATATGGATTAAACCATTTAAAAAAGTACCGTTGGTCAATATAACTGTCTTAGATCGAATTTCTACACCTAATGCCGTTCTAACTCCGGCTACAGCATCATTTTCAATGATTAGTTCCTTAACCATCTCCTGATAAAAATCCAATTGTTCTATATCTTCCAATGCTTGACGCCAACAGCCGGAAAACAAAGCTCGATCGGACTGAACTCTTGGGCTCCACATCGCAGGGCCTTTTGAACGATTGAGCATACGAAACTGAATAGCACTTTTGTCGGAAATGATTCCACTGAGTCCGCCCAGAGCATCTATTTCCCTAACAATTTGACCTTTAGCTATTCCTCCCATGGCAGGGTTGCAGGACATCTGGCCTATAGTCTGTAAATTCATAGTTACCAGTAGCGTTTCGGCACCCATTGTTGCAGCTGCAGACGCGGCTTCACAACCGGCATGTCCTCCACCAACTACCACTACATCATAGATTTTATCAACCATAAGCAAACTTTTCAAAGGAGAGCATCAAAATTATTCTAGATTTCTATCGTCTAAAAAACCTTTCTTCTAAAAGAAAGCAAACATAAGAGTGTTTTGTTTTACTCAAAAGTCTCTTTTGACCGTATACTAACCAATACATGAATCTTTACTGCATATGATTTATAAAAAGAATGTATTGTTCCACGTGGAACATATGTATCAGGAATTGTTTTCAGAAGATTGAATTAAATTAATAAATTCATCTTCTAAGATCCTCATCCTCTCTTTTTCTTTTTCGGAATAGTCTTTATAGCCCATAGAATGTAAAACACCATGACCCACCACTCTCAACAATTCATCTCGATAAGGGACACCCAAGGCTTCGGCGGATCTTTTTACAAACCATGGTGAAATAAATACCTCTGAAATAATGTTGTCAATTGTTCCATAATTGAATGTCATGGTATCAGTTTCATAATTATCAAGAAACTGTTGATGAACTGCAGCCATTATTTCTCTTTTCACAAAGCTGATTGACAACTTATCAATAACACCACCTTTCTGCTTGATAAATGTATTGATTTGTTTAATTAACTCATTTGAGTTTAGTTCTTTCGGAAGGTCATGAAATTCAATAGCCATTTTGTACAAAAGGGATCTAGTAACTTTATTTTGTTTTGATTGAAATGAAATGATTTAATGTAATCGTTCAGAATATTTGATTATCTTGTTTTTGATATGCCTACTACGAGCAAATATAACCATTAGATACCATATTAGAGCAGATAAATTGGCTTTCTTAATTTCAAAGAAACCACTCAAATTCATCATAAACTACCGAACACCTAATCCCTACCAACTGGTAACGGTTAGATAAAGCAGTTGGATTGGCAATACCTGAACAACAGAATAATCAAAAAAAATCAGGGAATTTAAGGTCTCGTTGGCGATTTTGATCATGGCTTGTGAACTGGAGCAAAATGCGGAGGTTAGAACATCGCTAAATATATTCGCTGTTGGCGAGGAGATCTTTAAAAATAATCGCATAATCTATGTAAGTCTAACTATTACCCAAAAAGGAGATAGACTAGAGGAAGCATGAAAGAGAATAAAGAGAGCCTTTTAGTTATTGTGTATAAAACCTGCCACAATAGAACCAACGAAAGCATGCTTATCGTAAAATTATATCGAAGGATTATTTATAGGCATTACATTTGTCCCCATGACGAAACCTAGGGTACGCTTTGCACCAAGTCCAACTGGTCCATTACACTTGGGAGGAATACGAACAGCCATTTACAACTATTTGTATGCTCGGGCAAATGGAGGGACATTTATTTTACGAATAGAAGACACTGATAGGAGTAGATTACATCCCCAAAGTGAAAAACACATTATTGATACGCTTCATTGGTTGGGAATCAATCCTGATGAAGGTCCCCATATTGGGGGGAAATATGGACCCTATAGACAGAGTGATCGTTTGGATATCTACTTGGAATTCATCAATCGGCTTCTTAAAGATGGAAAAGCATACTTGGCTTTTGATACGCACTCTGAATTGAATCGTCTCAGAAAAAAGAATAAGTCTTTTTTATATAGTAAACACAATCGAAATGATTTAGCTAATTCCTTAAATCCTGATTCTCCTTATTATCAGTTTCGAAACATTGACTCCATAAGTAAACTAGAAAGGACCGATTTTGTGGTCCGTCTGAAAGTAGATCAGCCAATACCTCTGGTGGTAGAAGATTTTTTAAGGGGAAAAGTAACCTTTGCTCCCACAACTCTGGAAGACAAAATTCTTTTGAAGCGAGATCGTTGGCCAACATACCATTTTGCTGATATAGTGGATGATTATCTGATGAAGACTACCCATATAATCAGAGGTGAAGAGTGGTTACCTTCATTATCCGTTCATCACTTGATTTATCAAGCTTTTGGCTGGAAGCCTCCTTGTTTTTTGCACCTACCTCTTTTACTAGGCCCTGATAAAACAGGAAAATTATCTAAGCGTGATGCTGCAATTTATGGCTATCCTATTTTTGCCTTAAAATGGGATGATACTAAAGGGTATAAAGAGTTGGGTTATTTACCCGAAGGGCTCATCAACTATTTATCTCAATTGGGATGGAGTCCTCCAAATGTGTCCCAGCGAGAAGAGGTTTTTAATTTGGGGGACTTAGTTTCGAATTTCACGCTTGCTGGGCTTCAGAAAAAATCGGCAGTTGTAGATTTTGAAAAACTAAAATGGACAAACCAGCAACACCTAAGCAATATGGAAAGTGCCGAAATTATTGATGAATTCAGACCTTTCCTACAAGATTTCTTTAAGGTTTATTCGCAAAAAGAAGTAGAGGGTATCATTGATATTATAAAACCGAGGTGTTCATCGGCAAGCGATTTAACTCAGGAGGCAAAGATGTTTTTAAACGTTCCTGATATTGACTTATCTATTGCAAGAAAGGTATACTCCGATCATTGGACTGAAATTTTAGATTTTTTTGAATTACAGATTTCTGACAATGAAGATCGAACTAAAATCAAGACCATTCTCTTTGCTTGGGGTAAATCCAATGGAATTCCGATAAAATCTATAATGCAGACTCTACGAATAGCCCTTGTTGGTAAATTGATTGGCCCGGACTTGTTCAATATCATTAACTTTGTTGGTGTTGGCTCTTTGATCGAAAGAGTTCGAAATGCCAAAGCCATAACTCCAAAAATCATGTAACTATGGAAAATTATCTTCCTCTTATTATAGCAGTAATTGTGTTCCTTATTCTTCTGAATGGGATCTTTACAGTCAAACAACAAACGGTAGCAGTAGTCGAACGATTCGGAAAGTTTGTAGCAATTCGGAATGCAGGATTGAAAATAAAAATTCCGATAGTTGATCGAATTGTTGGGCGTATTAGTATGCGTATTCTACAGCTAGATGTTAATGTCGAAACCAAAACCAAAGATGATGTTTTTGTGAAGCTCAAGGTGTCGGTTCAATATAAAGTAGTTAGAGGTAGAGAAAAAGATGCTTTTTATCAACTTGATGATCCGAACAGTCAGATTACTTCTTATGTATTTGATGTTGTTCGGGCTGTAGTTCCGAAAATGAAATTAGACTTTGTCTTTGAGAAGAAAGATGATATTGCGTTGGCGGTTAAGTCTGAACTCAACGAGGCGATGATCAACTATGGATATGACATCATCAAAGCATTGGTTACTGATATCGATCCAGATGAAGAAGTGAAGAATGCCATGAACAGAATAAATGCCGCTGAACGAAAAAAAGTTGCTGCTCAGTTCGAGGGTGATGCAGAGCGGATACTAATAGTTGAGAAGGCAAAGGCTGAAGCTCAGAGCAAACGACTTCAAGGTCAGGGTATTGCCGATCAAAGACGCGAAATAGCCAAAGGATTAGAAGAATCTGTGGAGGTATTGAACACTGTGGGTATAAATTCTCAAGAGGCTTCGGCTCTTATTGTGGTCACCCAGCATTATGATACCTTACAATCCATTGGATCAGAAACTGGCACAAACCTCATTTTATTACCGAACACTCCTCAAGCTGGTAGTGATATGCTCAATAATATGGTAGCATCTTTTACTGCGAGCAATCAAATTGGAGAGGCGATGAAAAAGGCTGAATCAGATGACAAATCGAAATAGTTAATGCATCAATCCGATTCTATCTTTGAGATTTCATTGCTAAGTTCAACCAGAGGTTGAAAGTTTGCTAATGCTCTTTTATTAATGGAGCGTTCAATCACTTAAGTAGTTTTACTTTTTTACTGAATTTTAATTCTAACTGGAAAGCAGGATCATTTTTCAGATGGCTTACGTCATTACCATCTTCATAAATCAGACAGATGGTATACACTTCCTGTTTGACTACTTCAAATACCGAGTAATAAATGAAGACTGAATACGGTTGTAGAAAATTTCCTTACATAAACCCATGAGGTATTTGGTGCTCCGTTCAATAGTTTCAAGCAATACGATGGAGCCATCTGAACTAACCCTCTCATCATTGAAATCGGCAGTGTCAGACTCTCTATTTTCTTTTTCTTAATAAATTATAAAATTCATAAGTCAATGATTTTTATGGAACTTTAAAATCAAATTACCTAACTGCAAATAATAAAATAAACCCATATACCCCTCCAAAAACATGAATTCTTAGGGTTTAAATTCTATGCTTCTTGAATACTCTAATTTATTTGTAGTAATGGTAGTTATCCTTTTAAATGGTCCGTCGTTGGAACTTGTAATAAGCTTCTTTTCCTATTTTATGTTAAGAGTCATAAAACTTCAAATTATAGAAGGCCGTCATCTTCTAATAATGCGCCTAGTTATGAAGACACCAACAATACGAGCATTTGGAAATCTCTCCTGAAGTAGCTGTTTGCATGCGACAAAGTGAGCACCAGTAACAATCATGTCATCGAATAGTAATATCAAAGATGGTTCACGAGCACACAAAGTTCCGTCTATTGTTAGGACACGTTTAAGCTCAGAAGGTGGTGGGCGGTTAACCGTTTGATGGGAAGAACCAATATTTTTTGTAAGAACAATTAATTACCTAACATCAGCGTTACTTCCTTCACATATGCCTTTTATGATTTACACCATACGGTCATCATATTCCGCATGGGTTTTATCCTTAGAAGGAGGAATAGGAACGAGGGTTACATCACCGTTTAAATAATCAGCATAGAAAATCGACCGAAATACTTCAACTACAAAATTGATTGCCCTGTCTTTCAATCTATATTCTGGCTGTCCTTTTAGAGATACGTATTTTTTTAAGTTATGGATTAAAGCGGTTACATTATTATCCTCAGGGTACTGGTTAGGTAGATATTCCATCAGGTAATAACAATCATCATGAGAACCAAGATAATAGTGTTGGGAAAGTACTAGTTCATCAATCTTTCTTAGTCTTCTGCACATTTGAACGCAAAACGTTAATGATATCGTCATAATCTTTTACCCTCACAGCTCCTTGCTTTTCAAACCGAGCTGGCCACGTAATTTTAGGATTTTTAAAATTTCTTTCAAGGATAAAAAGTTTTCTTTTTTGGAACAGAGCAGCCCTAGCTTGTATAAGAGTTCCTGATGTTTCGCCAGCTTCTATGATAACAGTTGCTTCTGTCAAAGCGGACATCGTTTTGTTTCGCTCAGGGAAAAAAAGACGGTTTTTATGGTAGGTTTGTTGTTCATATCTCCAAAAAGGAACTTGGCTAAGTAATAAATGCTTCTCGGCAATATCTTTTTGAAGTCGCCTATTTTGTTTTGGGTAATACCTATTAAGGGGGGTTCCAATTACAGAGACCGTATTGCCTTTGTTTTCTATGGCAGTTGTGTGTGCCTGAGTATCAATTCCTTGTGCAAGACCTGAAAAAATGGTGAAGTCATCCTTTACAAGTAGCTTTACGAACTTTGCAGCAAGGCGTAGCCCTTCTTCAGAAGGATTTCTTGTACCTACAATAGCAATTGACCTTGTATTAATTAAATCTAGATTTCCTTGATAATAAAGTAGTTCGACCGGTTCTTTTGCGTCTCTTAGTTTTTTAGGATAATCAGAAGTTGAATTGATTATAAAATTAGGGCTTCCCTCTTCAAAGAAATCTTTTAACGCTGTACTTATATAACTGTAGAACTCTTTCAGATCACTTTTTTTGACTAAGTCGGAAGGTCTTGAACCAGGGTTTTGGGCGAAACGTTCAGCAAGTTTTTTAAAACTAATCCCTCTATTCATCCATAGCGATTCATATGCCACCATCTCTCGAAAAGGTTCAATTGAGTTGACAAATGGGTCACTACTTTTATCAAGATATAACATTGATCACGTATTGTATATTTCAGTCAAACTGAGTCGTCATTTCACTCTAATTGAGCCGCCCTATGTTGCAGATTAATTAGAAATTTATTTTTATTTCAAACTTACATTTATTTTCAACTCAATAATGCATTTGCTTTTATTCAAGCATACATTTGTTTTCTCAAATCGGTTATTCATTTTTTGCTTCCTCATAGATTCTCCTTGAAGATCTATTTGATGAGATGAATTTACTAGTCAATCAAGAAAGGCATCCGCAATGGTTACTTCACCAATTATTCCATCTAAAGATCCCCTTTTTTATTGATATAATAATCTAATTTGATACCTTTAATGCTTATAAATAAACAATATTATGAATGTTTTTTAAGGTCAAAGCCTCTTTGAGTTCTCTGAATAACTCAAAACGGACTTAGATTGCAAGAAATACCTCTCTGAGATCAAACGAAAAGACGGATTCAAATGTGGACACAAGGCTTGTCAGGTACGCAAGGATCATTCCGCCACGTGCAACATCTGTAGTCATACTGAGTCTGCTACAGCCAATACGTTGTTCCATAAGGTAAAGTTCGGTGTACGAAAGGCCTTTTACATCTGCTTTGAGATATCTGCCACCACCAAGAGTCTTTCTGCAAGGTACACAGCCGTTCTCTATAGAGTAACCGAAAAGACTACCAGTCTGTTCATGCATAAGGTCAGAGAGGCTATGGAATCCAGTGGCAAGTACCCTATGGATGGTATAGTACACGTGGACGAGTTCGTTCTGGGCGGAGTGGAACAAGGAAAGATAGGGAGTAGCTATCATACCAAGAAAAAGAAAGCGGTAACGGCAGTACAGCTAACAAAGGAGAGAAAGCTTAGGCGTATGTATGTATGCCATGGGCGTAGAAGATTTCTCGGCACGATTTCTTGAGTTCGTCTTTACCAATCATATCAGTAAGTCTGTCCAGATAACCACCAGATAAAGTCTTGGATACGTTCCACTTATTCATGGGTGAACGACTTTAACCTAAACAGATATTTCAACGAGTTCTGCTTCAGAATAAACCGTTCACAGAATAAAGAGACGATATTCAACAATTTAATAACAGGAATGTTCAGCAAGGAAAAAGTCTTTCAAAAATCTCTGATACCTTCTTAAGTATTTATCTCAATAAATTAAAATAATAACAGACCCGAAAAAAAATCTCTCCCTTGAAATCTCAAAATAGAGAGATTTAGACCAAAAGGACTAAATCTGATGATAGTATGAAAAATTCGGACTAAATCTGCTGAAAAATTGATTACTTATTTAGACGATTTTTAGCGAATGGAAATTAGTGAAGAAAATGCGCAAAAACTAAGCCGCATTCGCTCTCCTCCTAAAGTTGCATTAGTGACTTTAATCTGCAGGGTTTTAGGATTGGAAAAAGATTTTTTAGATCTTGCCTCGGATGATGTACTTGGCAGAAAATTAAGAGATATCAAGTTATTATAATGTTATAATTTTGGCTCTAATCACTCGTTATTAAATTTTGCCTGAAAGGTTTTTATAATTTTTGTAATTGAGATGTTTTGTATAGTTAGATTTGCGAAATGTTTTATAGGAGAAAATTAATATTGGCGTTATTAGAAAAATTGGATGAGCGTATAGAAAAAAACCGACTTCAAAAGTTAATTTTTTTACTTACTAATAAGCAAAAAAATCCTGATTACGAATTCGTTCCTTATCATTTTGGATGCTACTCATACTCTTTAAGTGCAGATTTAAAAGCAATGATAAAAAGAAAATGGGTTGCAATCTCTGATGAAGGTTATGGTTTGAAAACCGAAAAGAAATATTACAATGAGTTACGCTCTGATGATAAAATAATAGTCGATGGAACTATTTCACTATATGGAAAAATGAATACCGAGCAAATAACTAAACATACTTATTTCATTTCTCCTTACCATGCTATTAATAGTACAATTGCACGTAATATTTTACCTGAAAAATATTATTTACGCGTTCAGGATGCTAAGCCAAAAATAGATGACACTATATTATTTACTGTTGGATATGAAGGTATTTCTTTGGAAGAATATCTCAATAAGTTAATAAAAAATGATGTGAAACTATTAATTGATGTGAGGAAAAATCCTTTAAGTCAAAAATATGGTTTTAGCAAAAAACTGTTAAGCGGTTTTTGTAAGAAATTAAATACTGATTATTTACATATTCCAGAAGTAGGTATTGACTCAAGTAAAAGAAAAGAATTAAATACTCAAAAGGATTATGATACTTTATTTGAAGACTATTGCAAAACAGTGCTTGAAGAAACAAAGGAGAACCAAAATTATATATTAAGGCTTTTAAAAGAGAAAAAAAGAATTGCACTCACTTGTTTTGAAGCAGAATCGTGTCAATGCCATAGAACGCATTTAGCTGAAAAGTTAAAAAAATCATCTACTTTTAAATATAAGTTGAAACATATTTAACCCAAATTATTCATACTAACCTCAAATTAGACATTTTGGTCTAAATATCTTGTTCTTGAACTTTCAAGAGAGAGATTTTCTTCGTGCTTGTTCGTATGTTCATTTGTGTAGTTTATTTTTTGATTAAAATGAAGCCTTATAATCATCATGGGGAGCCTCCCTAATTAATTTTTGGAGTTAAGGCTTGTAAGAATCCCTCAAGGTAGCGGTTTTATTGAAAACCAGATTTCGGGGACTAAACCCTTTGTCAGCAGTGAAATAACCCATTCGTAAAAACTGAAATTGCTCACCTTCAACGGCAGAAGTTAGACTCTTCTCAATTTTAATCGGTAATACTTTTTTCGAGTCAGGATTGATCAACTTTTTAAAGTCTGTTTCTTTCAGTTTTTCTAAATCATCTTCTAATAACAGACGATCGAAAATTTGAACTTTGGCATCAACAGCATCATCAACCGAAAGCCAATGGATAGTTGCCTTTACTTTATAGGTTGAAGAAGTATCAGTTGCCATCCCGCTCTTTGAATCCGGATAGTAAATACATCGAATTTCAATAATCCTTCCATCTCTGTCTTTTATAACAGATTCCGCCTTGATAATGTATGCCCCTTTAAGGCGTACCTGCCTACCTATTGACAACCTATAAAAATTAGCAGTGGGATTCTCTTGAAAATCTGTTCTTTCAATATATAGGGTATCCGAAAAATTTACCTTTTGCTTTCCGTCATTTGGATTCTGGGGATTCTTTTCGATAAGTATCGGTTCTTTCTTGTTTTGTAGATAATTAACTATCCTTAGTTTGACTGGTCTAATTACAGCCATGACTCTTTGAGCACATCGGTTCAAATCTTCACGAATACAATACTCCAGCAATTCTAGCCCAATGACTTTTCTTCTTTTTGACACCCCCGCAAGTTCAACGAATCTCTTCAAAGAATCAGGAGTATAACCCTTTCTTCGTAGTGCACAAATTGTGTGAAGACGTGGATCATCCCATCCATCTACAATACCCAATGAAATCAACTTCTTTATTTCTCTTTTACTCGTTACACTGTAGGCTACATTCAATCTCGAAAATTCTCTCTGGAAAGGAATATCTCTCTTCTGAGGCAATATGGCCGTTAGAAATATGGTATACAATGCTCGATGAGGCATGAATTCTAAGGAGCATAAAGAATGACTTATTCCTTCTATGTAATCGCTCTGACCATGTGTCCAATCATACATAGGATAGATACACCATCTATCCTTGGTCTTGGGATGGTCAGAATAGATGATTCTGTAGATGATAGGGTCTCTCAAAAGCATATTTGGACTTTCCATAGAAAGCCTGGCCCTCAATACATAAGTACCTGCCCTAAACCTACCTTCTCTCATTTGGGTAAACAGTCGCTTGTTTTCTTCAATCGAACGATTCCTGTCCTTACTTTCTATACCAGGTTTTGAAGGAGAACCTTTTTGGAATGCGATCTGATCTGAATTCTGAGAATCAACATATGCCAAGCCTTTATCAATGAGTAAATGAGCCCATTGATACAATTGTTCAAAATAGTCTGAAGCATAACACTCCTTGTCCCAATTATAACCCAACCATTTTATATCCTTTTTTATTTCATCAAGATATCGTGCATCTTCTTTAGTGGGATTGGTATCATCAAACCTCAGATTGACAGGGGCCTTATACTTCTTACCTAATGAAAAATTTAAAACTATGGCTTTAATATGACCAATATGCAAATGACCATTGGGTTCAGGAGGAAATCTAAATCGCAAATCCTCCACTGGAAATCCCTCAGCAATGTCTCGTTCGATTATTGCTTCTATAAAATTCTTACCTTTCTCTTTCACTTTTCGAATGTCAAAAATACTACAGCCCCATAAACATCAAATTGGAAACAAATAAGGATGGCTATGTGTAATTGATTATGGTAACCAACAAATAAGGAGACATTAATTCGGGGGAATGACTGTGAGATTTATTTTCCCACCGGAGGATTTCTTGGATTTCCAAATAAACCATAGGATCTATTGAAGTAATTTTGCTCCCGATGGCATCGTGGCCGAGTGGCTAGGCAGAGCTCTGCAAAAGCTTTTACAGCGGTTCGAATCCGCTCGATGCCTCAACTATCTGGATATACCCATCGGATAAAATGAAAATCAATATACATTTTTTCAAGAGAAACATTTCCTATACTGACTTCTAGTAAGTCCCCTAATTGTATTTCCTTTCGACCTTGATTGGTTATAACATACCAATGATTATTCATCGGAGAAAAGTTAGCACCAGGCACTCTACGGAGAAATACCATGCCCTGGCACTTGTTTTCAATCAATTCCACAAACATTCCATATTTACTGAACCCAGAAACGCATCCTATATGAGTTTTTCTTGTTCCTTTTAGTTTTAACATATATAAGCATTGCATATACTTCTGAACATCACGCTCAACTTTTACTGCATATAGTTCCTTATAGTTGCAATGATCACACAGTTCTTCGAGTTCTTCTCTCTTTTGATAAGGAGTTTCATTTTTGGATAATACAGCATGAAGAATTCGATGAACTATCACATCTGGATACCTCCTAATAGGTGAAGTGAAATGTGTGTAATAATCAAATCCTAGACCATAATGACCAATATTATTGGTTTTGTATGCCGCCTTACTCATAGCTTTACTAATCAACGTGGAAAGCCAATAAGAATTTGGTGTTTCAGCGAATGATTCTATGGCTTTATTGAGTTGAGATTTGACTTGATCACTCTGGGTATTTAGTTTAAATCCAAGAGATATAAGTCTGGAGTAGATTCTTCCAATTCCATCCGAATCAGGAAAATCATGAATTCGATATACTGAAGGAATTTTTTTGTGATGGCGACTCAAAAATTCTGCTACCGATTTATTGGCTAATAACATGAGTTCCTCAATCAACTGCTGTGCTTCATTTTGAGAATGAACCCGTACTTTTTGGGGATCCGCATTGGAATTCACTTCAAAAATCACTTCTTCAGAACGAATCATCAGTGAACCATTGGAAATTCTTTCTGACCTTAGCCTGCCGGTAATATTAAATAAACATAATAGGGCTTTTTGAAGTTCAGTTGACATCTTTCCCACCTGACTATCCTCAGTTTCCGAGCTGATATTTTGAGAATCGATCAATCTCTGCACTTGTGTATAGGACAATCGATTATTGGATTGAATGATGGTTTTGGCGTAATCGGTTTTAAGCACACTACCCTCTTGATTCATTTCAAATAAAACTGAAAAAGTCAACTTATCTTCACATGTATTTAATGAACAAAGACCATTAGACAGGCTTTCTGGAAGCATTGGGATGACTTGATCAATAAAATATACGGAGGTCCCTCTACTAAAGGCTTCCTTATCTATTAGTGAATCTTTTTTTAGGTAATGAGTCACATCAGCTATGTGTACACCAACCTCAAAATGGTTGTTAGGGAGCTGCCGAAAAGAAATAGCATCGTCCAAATCTTTTGCAGTAACCTCATCAATAGTAAATGTCAAAACATCCCTAAAATCTTTTCGCTTCTGAATTTCACTTGAAGGAATGCTATGATCTAAATGGTCAGCATTTTTCAATATCTCAGTCGGAAAGGATTCATAAAAACCATTATCCAGAGCTATTTGGTATACTCGTTTTACATGTTTATGTCTCTTTTGTTCTTTGATTGTCTTTATCAATTCTCCAATGGGATATCTTTGTTTGGTATGCCAGGTTTTAAATCGTATCAATACACGCTGACCCAGGTTGATTTCCTTTGCATCAAGGGGATCAACAAAAAAATAAAAGCTGGAGATTGTTTTAGATTCAATTTTGTATAAATAATTATCGAATTTAAATACCACACTAGCTACAAGTGGCTTATCAGTTCTCTTTAAAACCTCCAGTACTCGACCAACATTATACTCAGAACCTCTATTGTATTTATATTCAATAGATACTCTATCCCCTAACAGAGCACGTTTCAATCGTGTAGACCTAATAATTACCCAAACATTTCCTTCCGTTAAATGCTTAGCGAAGATGCCCGTATTATTCCATCGGTATTCTAATATACCTTCAGCTTTCAATATTTTTCTCTTAATCTATTTTTCATTCCCAATAATCCATATTCTCCATCCTTACCTTTGAATGTATCTTGTTCTTTTAGGTAACTCACTTCTAATTAACCAAAATATGAACTTTGAATTCGAAACCAGAAAAATTCATATTTTTCTGACATCATGAAAATAAAATTTAAAATTTAAGATCTGGGGGTTATTATTATTAGGTATGTTCAAATGTCCAAAAGTAATCTATATTTACTTATATAAAGAAAAAATTTGTGATGAATTCAACAATGAATTCCACATAGTACATGACATGAAATCTCCATATAGTAGGATACAAAACTGGGAATTCCTTTTTATGTTAAATTTAGAATTGCACATTCCGAGGTTTACCCTAAAGGATATAATTTATCTAAAGTATGTGTATTGAATTGTGGAATAAATATCAAATACTAAATTTTATTATTTGGTCAAAATGAATAATAGCATGTTTTATCCAGATATCAATTAATTTTTATGAAAAATTTAATACAAGTTTTTAACATAGAATTTAACCCTTAAATTGCAGGGCAAATCAAATTTGCTAATGACGAAAACATGAATCTTTATATCGGTTCTGATCATGCAGGTTACAGACTTAAAGAGAGTCTGGTTAAGCAGATAGAGCAGAGAATGGATATTGATATTATAGATTTTGGTACTGATTCTGAAAAAAGTGTTGACTATCCTGACATTATAAGAAGGGTAGCCGAAGCAGTCCAACAAAATCAACATTCAAAGGGTCTGATTATTTGTGGTAGTGGAAATGGTGCTGCAATAACTGCAAATAGATATTCTGGAATTAGAGCAGCAGTGTGTTGGAGTATTGTTTTGGCGAAACTAGCTAGAGAACACAATGATGCCAATATCCTAAGTCTGCCCGCTCGATTTGTAGAACCTGAAGATGCGGAGAAAATGGTTGAGGTTTTTTTGAAAACTCAATTTGAGGGAGGGAGACACAAGCGAAGAATAGATAAAATAGACGCCGTTTGAGACTGAAATATTCAGTCAAGTCATTTGATGAGTTTTCTTCGAGAGAACTCTATATGATTTTACAATTAAGAATGGAGGTATTCATAGTCGAACAAAATTGTCCTTTTATGGACTTGGATGGAAATGACTATGATGCACTTCATCTATTGTTGATACATGATAATAGGTGTGTAGCATATGCTCGAATTCATAAGGACAAAAACACTACTGATGGTTTGAGTTTAATCAGTAGGGTAATGATCGTCAAAGATTTTAGGGGAAAAGGCCTAGCGTATGATTTGATGAATCAAGCGATAGAACAAGCGAAAATTTGTTCACCAAAAGCAGATATTAAAATCGCAGCTCAAAAACGTCTGCAAAATTTCTATGAAAAGTGTGGTTTTGTTTATGAGGGAGAAGATTATGTAGAAGACGGAATCCCACATTGTACCATGTATTATAAATGGACTACTATGTAAATGACTAAATATCATTTATCAAATCAGAAATAACTTTCCTTAAGTCATTAAAATTTGGTTTCTTTCCCCCTCTATAAAGAATAAAATAATCACCAGGTGGAATTTCTTTTTGACATTTACCTAAATCTCTAAAAGCCTCTCGTAAAAGACGTTTCAATCTATTGCGATTGACGCTATGAGGTATGTGCATTTTAGGGACACCAACTGAAAAACAGCATTTATTTTGATCTGGCTTGGTTCTGTAAATGATCTGAATGCTAGATGAAGAAATACGCTTCCCATCTGAAAATAGGGCTTGGATGTTTCGTTTTCCCTTTAATCTATGTATCTGGATAGTAAATTGGATGATTCTACTGCACTTTAGACGAATGAGAAATTACTATAAATTGTCCCGATTATACACATACAGAATTGTTGGACTATACCCTTTATGGATGTTTAACGATTAAACGTTCTCGTAGTTCTGAAAGGACAACCTACAATTTTTTCAAATGAAATACTTGTTTATTCCCTCTTGTTTTGGTATCTTATTGTTTATGTTATTATCACCGGAACAAATATAATGCACCTGATCTTACGATCTATACGTCTCCATAGTTATGGGTGAAGAAACTAAACAATGTACAGAATATCTAAATTCTTTATTATATTAGAAAATAAGACCAAAAGTTGAAAATTGATTGTATGGTACAATCATAAACTAATCAATTATTCAATCCCTATTGAATTGGATGAAAATGGAATTACGGTAAAAATAAAAAGTGATTTTATAGAAAATGGATCAGAATTAGTGGGGAAAAGGATGGATAGACTATGCAGGTGCGTCACCTGATGATAATAGGGGAACCGTTGAATACACCATTGTGGATAATGATTTGCTGAGGAGAAAAGTCAATGAGGATAAAACAAAACTCAACCAAATAGTCACCACCTTAGTAACAGATATGGGGTACTGTTCTTCCAATTACCCCAAATTAAACGAAGATATCAGTACATGGGATACCTACAAGGTAACCGATATGTATCAGATGTTTATAGGTGTCTTTAAACAAGATCTTAGTCAATGGACAGTAGAAGCAGTAACCGATTGTTCTAACTTTTCTAAATTCACCAATCAATCCAAAAACCAACTTCCGAATTTTACAAAATGCACCCCTAAATTTTCTGCTTTCTGGATTGGTCATTGACGAAAAAGGTTGTTTTTGGGTTATAATATGAAATAAATTTCAAAAATGGTTTTTAAATACAAAAAACAAGCTTTTTTAGGCTCTTAAGCTTTTATAAATCTAAAAAAGGTTGTTTTTTGAGTTATAATATAAAATAAATGTCAAAAATAGTTTTTTAAATGCAAAAAATGTAATTTTGTCTATTCAATAATTTGTAATAATGAGAAAAAAACAAACATCTTTATCAAGCATACCAGAAATCATTTTTCCGTCTAATAATAATGGTTTAAACCAAAGATTTTTAAAATGGAAAAAACAGGGATTAATAAGGAAAATTGCTCCTCGTATTTATACATCTAATCTCGAAGATGCTCCCCAAGATATTATACGGAAAAACCTTTTTACTGTTTTAAGTCATCATTATCCCAATGCAATTTTAAGTCATCGTTCTGCATTGGAATATAAACCTACGAGCACAGGAGATATTTTTCTTACTTACACTTATACCAAAAACATATTATTACCTGGAGTAACCATTCATTTATTAAAAGGAAATAGGGCTTTAGATACAGACATGAAGTTTATCGGCAACTTATATGCTTCTAGTCAAGAAAGATCTTTTTTGGAAAATCTACAAACATCTAAAAAACGGGGTCCTCAATCTAAAATTATACCACGAACAACATTGGAAGAAAAATTGGATCAAATCATCAGGATAAGAGGAGAAGACGGATTAAATGAATTCAGAGATAATTGTAAAACAATTTCTAATCAATTAAATATGACTAGAGAATTTAAACAATTAAATCAATTATTAGGTGCTTTATTTACTTCCAAACCTTCCAAGATATTATCTTCTCCTATCGCTTTAGCAAGGGCTTTTGGTCTTCCTTATGATAATCATAGATTAAGATTATTTGAAGGTCTTTTTCGACACTTAAAACAATTAGAATTTAAAGATTTACTTGATAGAAATATCACAGAAAAGGCATTCAAAAATTTTGCTTTTTATGAGACTTATTTTTCCAATTACATCGAAGGAATTGTTTTTGACTTAGACGATGCCAAGACCATCGTAAAAACAGGAATTCCCATGCCAATAAATCATGAGAATTCTCATGATTTATTGGGAACTTATAAGATTGTAAGTGACAAAAAAGAGATGTCCATTACTCCATCCACATCAGAAGAATTGCTTCATATCTTAAAATACAGGCATGCTCTATTATTCAAACACAGAAAACAGAATAATCCAGGTGAATTTAAAGATAGGAACAATCAAGCTGGTGAGACACATTTTGTGGATTTAAATTTAGTGAGAGGGACATTGATTAAAGGATTTGACTATTACAGAGCATTAAAACATCCTTTTGCTAAGGCAGCTTATATGAAATTCATGATAAGTGAAACCCATCCATTTTTGGATGGGAATGGTAGAATGTCCCGAATAATGATGAACGCAGAGCTGGTCAACGCAAATCATAGCAAGGTGTTGATACCAATAGTCTATAGAGAAGATTATTTAGGTTCTTTGCGGGTTTTGAGTAGAAAACAAAATCCCGAAGTTTATGTCAAGATGCTCCAAAGAGCCCAATCTTTTTCTCATACTATTCACGCCGAAAAAAAGAATAAAATAGAAACTTATTTATCATCATGTAATGCATTTAGTTCCGATGAAAATGTCATACTTCGATTTGATGAATTAAACATAAAACAAAATAAATCCTTCATATGATTGGTTTTAGGGGTTAATAACCGTACACTTAACATCATATGCGCAATATATTTAAGGTCATTTTTTAGCACATTGACTAATATAGTTGCTCCCTCTCAGAGGGTCAGATAATTCCATTCTGCTAAAAGTGAGTGGATGAGTGCTGGGACAGAGTTTAAAAGAGAAGGTGGTCTATGGTTTTTGCTTATTGTTTTGGTTGATAGTACATCAACAACAGTCAATGATGATTGATAAAACACACAATGTGCATTAGAACCAATTGGATTATATTTTCTGGTAAGTATTGTTATCTGGGTTGATATCGGCTACCAGTTTTGTTGGATTCAGGTCCACACTAACTATTTCGTCTTTTGGTCTATTAACAATAAAGGTATAGTCAGGATATGCCCATGGCCAGTCTTTTTCTAAAATAAATTTTGAACCATAGTGATTTTCTTTCTCGCCACGCATCAATGGAATCGGTATATAATGAATTTGTTGGCTTCCATCACTAAAGCTTACCAAAACATCTAACGGCATTGGCATCTGCCCCATTCTTTCGAGTTTCACATACGTCTGACTCCCTCCATCAACAACTTCATCAATTTTATAATCAATAGTCTTAATAGTTTGGGTCCAGTCGGTTAGGTACCATTGCAAATGAATGCCTGAAACCCTCTCTACTACCCTTCGGAAATCATCCGGAAAGGGGTGTTTAAAGCCAAAATCTGAGACATATTGCTTTAAGCTTTCAGCTAATTTTTTCGGCCCGATGATGTGCCCAAGCTGCGACAAAAAAACACTGCCCTTGCTGTATGCTGTTCGTTCATAAGCGAAATTATACTCATACCGATTTGCATCTGTTGATTGTGGCTCTTCTACACCAGAATCAACAAGCGCGAAATAACTCTGATAAGATCTAGATAGGGGAAAGTCGCTTTTTTCAGTAGCAAAAACATCATTCATCGCCAGAGTAGAAATATATACCGTGAATCCCTCATCCATCCACTCGTGCTTCATTTCGTTGGTAGCTAAATGGTGTTGAAACCAACTGTGTGCCAATTCATGACAAGTAACTCCAACCAAACTGCCAAATGGTCGATTTCCTGTTATCAAGGTCAGCATTGAGTATTCCATTCCTCCATCGCCTCCTTGAACCACATTATACTCTTTATAGGGATATTGCCCAAGATGTTCATTAAAATAAGAGAGCATTTTTGCCGTAAGGGGTTGAAGTTTTTTCCAATTTTGGATGATTTCGGGATTGTCTTTATAGAAAAAGCGTAGAGTAACATCATTTTCTCCTTGGTAGGTATCATGAATATAATCCGGATCAGCTGCCCATGTGAAATCAAGAACTTTTTCCGCTTTAAAATGCCAGGTCAATTTTCCGTCGTCAATTTTTTGTTTGGCAGAATCTGAATACCCATGTCCTATTTCATGAGGGTTTTGAAGCAAACCGGTGGCCGCAAGCGTATAGTTAGAATCAATTCGGAGTTTAACATCAAAATTTCCCCAAACACTATGAAATTCACGTCCCAAATAAGGTGCAGTATTCCAGCCTTGATAATCATACTGGGCTATTTTGGGAAACCACTGTGCCATAGAATAAGCAACTCCTTCGGAAGAATTTTTCCCCGCCCTTCTAATCACATCAGGGACTTGCCCTCGAAAATTAAGTGTAAGTGTGGTTGACTCTCCACTTTCTAAAGCTTTGCTCAGGGGCACTTCAAGAATAGTCTCTGAGAGATAGGGTTTGAGGATTTTTCCGTCCTGTTTCAAATCAGAAACCACCAACCATCCTTGCTGATTTGGCGATAGGGAATCCAAATCAACACGAAATCGTCCATTGGGGTCTGGGGAAGATTTGATGCGGACCGCCATTTGGCTTCCAGGTTGAAAGGCATTGAAGTATAGGTGATAAAAAACCTTGTCGATTCTGTCTGGAGAGTTATTGGTATAAATGACCTCCTGAGTCCCTTTATACTGATGGGTCTCTACATCAATATCTACAAACATGGTATAGTCAACATATTGTTGCCAATGGACTAACTGTGAGGTGGCATAAGCACTCAGTAAGAAAGGAAGAATATAAAGCAGTTGTTTCATTTTGAAGTACTAGATTGAATCAAAGCATTGTACAAATTAACCAACTTTGGCGATCGTGCGATCTCTTTAGGGTCTATCACTTCTTCACTCGAGGGTTTGTTCAGTGGATTGTGAAGGGGGACACCCGAAGTCATCAATATAGACTTGATTTCAGGAGCCTTTAGTTTAGGATAGTAAGATCTAATGACAGCAGCTATAGCGGTGACATTTGGTGCAGCCATTGAGGTGCCGCTTTGAAAATCTTTTTTACCGTCGGGTAAAGCCGAGAAAATTTCTTGCCCAGGAGCAAAGAGATCTACCTCGCTGTCTCCATAATTAGAAAAAGAAGCTACCTGCTGTGGGTTATAATTCAAGGATGTAGCACCTACAGTAATAAAATTTTCAACAAATTCTACTCCATCAATGTGGTCTCTAATATAGTTGGGTTTCTGATCATGATTGATGTTGGCACCGTCATTCCCTGCTGCATTGATTACCAAAACATCATTTTCAGATGCATGCTTTAAAGCATCATAAACCCATTGGGGATTCGGAGAATAGGATTTTCCAAAACTAGTATTGATGATTTGAGCACCATTATCTACTGCATAATTGATTGCCAGGGCTACATCTTTATCGTATTCATCGCCATCGGGTACGGCTCGTAGAACCATGATTTCGACATTTGGATTGATTTTTGGATGACAAGAAAAAAGTACGATGCCACTTACATGCGTTCCATGGGAGTTATCACTATTTTCTGGACCAGTAACACGGTTATCTCCATAATCTCTATCCACAAAATCGTCCGGGTCGTCCCCAACGATCGAACGGCCTTCGTAATCTACATTGTAATGGTATTTTTTTTGGGTATGGAGGTAATCTTTATATTCTTTTAGATCATCTATGTCGAAGCTATTCTGATCCATATATTTCAAAAGAGCTACTGCTTGTGTTATCTGAGAATCTTCTGAGTCAATACGTTCTAGATCTTCAACCGAATAGTTTGGTGAGCCCAATACTTTTTGGACAATGCTGTCTGCAGATTTGACATCTTTATACATAGTACCAATCATGTTGATTTGGGGATCCAGTTCCGCAATTTTTGAATCAACTATGGCTTTATATTCGATGTATTCTTGACTCTGTTGTGGAGATTTTTTGAGTAGCCTGACTATTTCAAGATTTTCTTTTTCTGCATTTCCTAAAAAATTCCACCCATGAATATCATCAACATATCCGTTGTTGTCATCGTCTAGTCCGTTCTCGGGAATTTCATCTCTATTTATCCAGATAGATTCATTTAGACAGGGATGGCCAATATCTACCCCTGAGTCAATAATCGCTACAACAACTTTTTTCCCTTCTTTTTGCATGAGAATTTCATCATAACTTTTCAAAACACTCATTCCGGGGATGCTATCGGCCACAATATCCAAAAGGTGCCAGTATTGAAGTTGGTGCTCCGAAAGGGCTTCTTTTTTTTGAATTTTGGAGTTTTCGGCTAATAGGATAGGATCAAGTTTGATGTTTTTTAGTGAGCTGCAAGAAATACATAAGCTCAGTACAAAAAATAATCCCAGATGAAGTCTTTCTTTCATGGATGTGGTTTTAACTAAAAAAGCAAAGGTAAAATATGGTAAGAAACAAGTTCTGAAAATTGGTGTAACAAATGACATTGCTCAAGTGGAGAACAAGTCTGAGAGTTTTAAGCTTTCTGCCATACGAACACCCTTTGGAGTTTGAGTCAAGCTAATTATTTCATTTTCGATATCGTGTTCCATAAAGAGAAAATATCCTTTGGAGACGGCAATGTTTAAAAATTCGAATTTTTCACTCATAGTAACCAACGGACGCACGTCATACCCCATGATATAGGGTATTGGCATATGACCATATGTCGGTATTAGATCAGCGGCGAATACAAAAGATTGTCCTTTGTATGTGATAAGGGGGAGCATTTGTTTTTCAGTATGACCATCAACAAAAAGAATGTCGAAAAAAAATGGTTTTTTATTTTCAGATTGGGAATCTTCATTAATAAACTGGAGTTGACCGCTTTGGTATAGGGGGTCAAGATTTTCAGGCAAAAAGGATGCTTTTTCTCGCGGGTTTGGATTATTAGCCCAGTCCCATTGTTTCTGATGCACCCAGTAGGTTGCGTTTTTGAAGGTTGGCACTATTTTATTTTCATTATTTCTTACCGTAGCACCTCCTACGTGGTCAAAATGCAGATGAGTGAGGAAAACATCTGTTATTTCGTCTAGGGTATAACCGGCTTGGGTAATTGAATGTTCCAAGCTATAATGGCCAAACCGGTCATAATGGCTAAAAAATCGTGTGCTTTGTTTGTTTCCCAGTCCGGTATCTATTAGCACCAACCTATTTTGGTGGGCTATCAACAAAGACCTGGCCGTTAGGGATATTCTATTATTGGAATCAGCTGGATTGGTTCTTTGCCAGAGCACTTTGGGTACTACTCCAAACATAGCTCCACCATCTAATTTGAAGTGTCCAGTTTCAATGACATGAAAGCGCATAAACTATCCTATAGCAGGGGGATTCGGGCTAAAATGTCATCAGATGTTAGGTACAAGTATTTCTCATTAGGTCCAAAGCCACAATTAGCTACTGGTTTTCCTGTTCGAATTGTTCCCAGGTGCTTTCCTTCGGGATCAATAACCAATACCCCACCTGGTCCTGTGGCAAAAACGGTTCCTGAAGAATGAACTTTCAAACCGTCAAAATTCCCTGGGTTCTGGGGTAGTTTAGAAAGTTCGGTACCATCAAAAAAAACTCTTTTATTAGATAGTAATCCGTCGGATATATCAAACGCCAAGATAACGGGGTAGTCTCTATCAGAATTAGCTACGTATAGGATTTTTTCATCTATGCCCAAGCCAATACCGTTAGGGCGTGTCAAAGAGCTATCTAAAAGCAAGACATCTTTGTCTCTATTCCAGAGGTATACACCATTTTCTTCAATTTCTTTTAATTCATCTTCATCTTGTCTTTTCAATCCATAGGGGGGATCGGTAAAGTAGATTTGACCTTTTGAATCTATAACTAGATCGTTGGGGCTGTTGAAACGTTTACCATCTATTGTTCCAATAATTGTTTGGTATTGTGGTTCTTGAAAGTCCCAGGATGTCAATTTTGCAATTCGCCTATCTCCGTGTTGACAGAGAATCAAATTTCCATCAATGTCTAAAGCCAATCCATTACTTCCAGCAGTTCGGTTTGATGGAGCAAAGTCTGTGTGTCCACTTGGATCGAGAAATACTTCAAGACCATTAGATTCTGTCCACAGGTAGGCTTTATTGGTAGGTACATCTGAAAAGATTAAACCATTTAGTTTATGAACCCAAAGCGGACCTTCTGACCAAGAGAATCCCGAGGCCAACTCTTGAATTGTCGCATCGGGTGAAATTAGAGTATTGATTTGATCTGAAAGTCTTTGTACACTTCCGATAATGGGGTAATCTCTTTGGCTGAAGAGGGAAGTGTTAAATATCAAAAGGAGGATGAGATAAGAAAAATGTTTTTGATTCATGTTGATGAGATTGAATATAAGTACATCCCACAAAGATAAGCAGCTGGTCAAGATAGGTTAAATAAGTGTGAAGGTATAGATATAGGAAAATTAAGCTTATTCCTTGAGCTGTAAGAACAAGTCAGGCAGTTGATAATGTTTCCCCGATGGCCAGCGAGGTATTGGAAATACAACAAGACTAAAGACGTATCCAAGGAGTCCATCTATAATACCAAAACGAACATTACTCAATAAGTCTATATATTACCTCTGTGGTTATACAACTTAGGTACTAAATCTTCTATGAGTAACTAAAATTATACATTACACTATTCATAAAAAATCCAACCTTTCTGCAATCAATTATTATATCTTTGTTTTATAACTCAAAAACTCAATCGAAAAGTTGCAATTAAGAGTTCATTGCACGGCTTCTAATCATACAATAACAAAAACATGAAGAAAATAGCGATTCTGATATTGTTTGTAGTTATCGGTTCTTGCAAAGAAAAGCGAAAATCCGATGCTGAAAAGGAAAATGTTGAAGAAACAAAATCACAATCCGATGAATGGGTGTATCTCTTTGACGGCACCAGTACAGAAGGTTGGAGAGCTTACAATGGTGAAACTTTACCTCCAGGATGGATCGTCAAGGATAGCATATTGACTTTTGATACCGAACTGGGGCTAGAACAAGACTACCAAGGGGGCAAGGACATTATCTACGGAGCTGAAGAGTTCGACAACTTCGAACTTTACCTTGAATGGAAGCTGCCCGAAGGTGGCAATAGCGGTATTTTCTACCATGTGAAGGAAGGATATAGTGGACCTCCTGTTGTATCACCTGAATATCAGATCATTGATGACGAAAATTATGCCAGAATACATGATTTGGTCGGTTATAACTCTCAGTTTGGTGTTGAACATCCAGAATTGTTGCAGGATTGGCAGAAAACGGGTGCTGATTATGCCATGTACGTAGCCGATGAATTCCAAAAAGAATTAAATCCCGTTGGGGAATGGAATTCCTCCAAAATTGTTTTCACTCCGGAAAAAGTAGAACATTGGCTCAACGGTAATAAGCTGTTGGAGTTTCAACCATGGTCCGAGGATTGGAACAAAAAGAAAAACTCAGGAAAGTGGGACAATGCTCCGGATTATGGAAAATATAAAAAGGGTTTTATAGCGTTGCAAGACCATTCCAGTCCAATTTGGTTCAAAAACATAAAAATCAAAAGGCTGTGAGACCAATAATAGGAAGTATAAAGCTGTTTTTCATTTTCTTCAGCTTTGCAGTTTTTGTATCTCCATGTATTGGACAAGGTCAGGTTTCAGAAGACAGGGGGTTTGTAGATCTTTTTAATGGTGAAAATTTAGATGGATGGATTGGGAATAAGAAATCATATCGTGCCGTAAACGGAAACATTATAGTTGACCCCAAAGGAGGTGGTAGTGGAGGCAATTTATTTACAGAGGCCTAGTATAGCGACTTTGTTTTTAAGTTTGAGTTTCAATTGACGCCCGGTGCCAATAACGGATTGGGCATACATGCTCCTTTAGAAGGTGATGTGGCATATGTTGGTAAAGAATTACAGATATTGGACAATACAGCGGAAAAATATTCTAATTTAAAACCGTACCAATATCATGGCTCGGTTTATGGGGTTATTCCGGCCAAACGCGGTTTTCTGAAACCTGTTGGCGAATGGAACGAACAAGTAGTCACCGTAAAAGGGTCAAAAATCAAAGTTGAGTTAAATGGAAATATCATTGTTGATGGAGATTTTCAAGAAGCATCAAAAAATGGAACAATGGACAAACATGAACATCCAGGGCTGCAAAGAACCGGTGGACATATTGGTTTCTTGGGACATGGAGATATTGTGCGCTTTAGAAACATTCAAGTCAAAGACTTACTGTCGAAAAAATAGTTTATAACATAATAGTATGAGTAAGAAGACTTCAAATCAAGATAGGAGGGATTTTTTAAAGAAAAGTGGTGTGGGAGCCCTCGGTCTGTTGGCGGCACCTTCCATTGTTAGTGCCAATGAAAAGTTAAGAGCAATTAAGCCAGAGGGCAGGATAAGAACAGCTCATATTGGAGTATCCAATATGGGGGCTGCGGACCTTAACGATATTTCATCGCACCCGCAAGTTGATGTGGTGGCACTTTGTGATGTCGATGCAATCAACTTATCCACGGCACGAAAGAATCACCTGAAGGCTCGAGTATTTTTTGACTACCGTGTTATGTTGGATGATATGGCCGATGAAATTGATGCCGTAATCGTTTCTACACCTGACCATACTCATGCCCCTGCCTCATTGATGGCCATGGAAATGGGCAAGCATGTGTATTGCCAAAAACCACTGACCCATTATGTTTCTGAATCCAGGTCCATGAAGAAGATGGCTCAGGAAAGAGGCTTAGTCACCCAAATGGGTATACAAGTACATTCTTTCTACGATTATAAATTGGCCACGTTGTTGATACAGGATGGTATTATTGGAAAAGTACACACGGTGCATGCATGGAGTCCAAAATCTTGGGGATACAACGGTGCTGAACCGGAAGGGGAAGACCCTGTACCTGCACAGTTAGATTGGAATCTTTGGTTAGGCACTTCTGCAAAGCGCCCCTACAAAGAAGGATACTACCATCCGGGAAACTGGCGAAAGTTAGTGGATTATGGATGTGGTACTTTGGGCGATATGGGGGTTCATATTTTTGACACGCCTTACAATGCATTAAATTTAGATGTCCCAATGACCATTAAAAATGAATGCCGCGAACCGAACGGTTATGGGTATCCGGAAAACAATACTGTTACATACGAATTTCCGGGAACCAAATACACACGTAAAACATTAAAGTGGATTTGGTACGATGGTCCGGGAATGCCTCCTGCTCATCAAGATTTGGTGCTTCCTGGAGATAACAATGTTACCAAGAACAAAAAATCCGTTTCCAAAACAGACATTTCTCTAGATGCCAAAATTCCCGATGAAGGCGAGCTGCCAGAACAGGGTGCTATGTTCGTGGGGACAAAGGGACACTTGCTCTTGCCTCATTTTATGCAGTTGCCCAGAAAAATTGTAAGGGGTAAATATGTAGACATTTCCAAAGACATTGCCAAGCACAATTTGGGAGAGCCCATAAGAGACTATGCCGTTGAAGGCCCCAAGCACTATCATCAATTTATTGATGCTTGTTTGGGCAAGGATAAATGTACGGCTTCTTTTGAATATGCTGCACGTTTGACCGAAACCATTCTTTTGGGTGTGATTGCCGGTCGATTCCCAAATCAAACCTTACATTGGGACAGTGAAAAGGCTAAGTTTGCCGAAGAAGAAGCCAATCAATATTTGGGGGCATCCTATAGAAAGTTTTAGAACAGACCTATATTTGAAAAAAGGGTTTTTTGAGGTCATCCTTTTCGCTATATCAGATTTTTTTGGTCGTACATTTTATTGATATGGAAGTTCTTTGACGTAGATACATTAAAAAATAAGATCTAATTACTTTGTTGTAGAAACATTGAAAAGAAAATAAAATGTTCTATTATAGTTGATTACAAAATAAACAAAAAGTCATTCCTATTGATTATTTTCCTAAGTAAGATTTATTGAGATTTACCTATAATTTCATTTCTTTGATGCTTATAAATACACGCTATTATGAATATTTTTAAAGGTCAAAACCTCTTAGAGTTTACTGCACGCTTCAAAACGGACTTAGATTGCAAGAAATACCTCTCTGAAATCAAATGGAAAAAAGGCTTCAAATGTGTCAAATGTGGACACAAAGCTTGTCAGGTACGCAAGGATTTTTCCAGGATGTGCAACATCTGTAGTCATACCGAATCAGCTACAGCCAATACCTTGTTCCACAAGGTAAAGTTCGGTGTACGCAAGGCCTTTTTCATCTGTTTTGAGATGTCTACCACCACCAAGAGTCTTTCTGCGCGATACACAGCTGTTCGCTATGAAGTGACTCAAAATACTGCCCATCTTTTCATTCACAAGGTCAGAGAGGCTATGGAATCTAGTGGTAAGTACCCTATGGATGGTATAGTACACGTGGACGAGTTCGTTCTGGGTGGAGTGGAACAAGGGAAAATAGGGCGTAGCTATCATTCCAAGAAAAAGAAAGCGGTAACAGCGGTACAGCTAACCAAGGAGGGGAAGGTTAGGCGTATGTATGCCATGGGCATAGAAGATTTATCGGCACGCTCTGTTGAGTCCATCTTTGCCAACCATATCAGTAATTCTGCCCAGATAACCACTGATAAGTGGAAAGGATATAAACCAATAGCCAAGGCTTATAACATTACCCAGATTGAGAGCAACAATGGACTCAACTTTAAGGCTCTTCATACGATGATACACCAGATAAAGTCTTGGATACGTACCACTTATTCCTGGGTAAGCGACTTTCATTTAGATAGATACTTCAACGAGTTCTGCTTCAGAATAAATCTTTAACAGAATAAAGAGACGGTATTCAACAATCTGATTACAAAAATGGTGAACAAGGACAAAGTCTATCAAAAATATCTGATATAGCGAAAATGTTGACCTCAAATAAATTTTATTATTTATTTTGAGGTTTTATCTCTAAACTATCGCCCTTTTGAATTGGTGTTTCGGATTTCAGGCAACCTCTTTTTTTTGTTTAGTTGTTTTATCACATATTTTTTATTGATAGTGATAAATTCCGGGATATGCGGAGAACGGTTATAGTAATCTTTAGTGATTTCATTTATAATTCTTTTTAACCCTCGTGCTCCTATATTCTGCTTCCATGCTTGCCTAGCGATTTCATCTATAGCACATTCAGTAAACTGAATTTCTATGCCATCATAGGCAAAGTTTTTTTGGCATTGCTTGACTTCCGAATTCTTCGGCTCAGTTAAAATACGTTCCAGCATTTCCTTAGTTAAAGGCTCCGTATGTGTAATGTTGGGCATTCGACCGACAAATTCCGGCAAAAAACCGTATTCCACGAGGTCTTCGGGTATAATTTCATTAAGAATATTTTTTTTGTATTCATCTTGTATACGTGTCGGAAGATTCATCTTATTGTTATCAAATCCTATTGCTTTTTTTTGAGGTGCTATTCTTTTTTCGATGATTTTTTTTATATCAACAAAGGAGCCGCATCCGATAAAAAGGATTTTTGAGGTGTCAATGGTTCTTCCATTGATATTCACTTTTGTTCCTTCGATAATTTTCAGTAGTGATTGTTGGATACCGTGTTTACTACTTATATCCTCAGAATGTCTTGTTTTATCAAATCGTAGTTTGTCTATTTCATCCATAAAAATGATGCCTTTTTCTGCCCGTTTGATATGTTTTTTTGCTTTATGATATAGTGCTTGAATGATTTCGGTTGGATCGGCGCCTTTATATCCCGTCTGAGTGTAATTGGTAGCATCTACAACCACCATTGGGATATTGTAGGTTCTAGCAAAAGTTTCTGCCAGAAGAGTTTTTCCTGTTCCGGTATTGCCCATGATGATGAGGTTGTTTTTTTGGGTTTCGGCATTGATGATATCCTGACTGATATTTTTTTTGAAAGGCCTGTTTTCCGTCCCCCAATTTTCTTGCACATGTTTCCGTAATACTGAGGCTAGATATTCTTTTGCTTTTTCTTGGCCAATGATGGAATCATCCGTTTCTTTTATCATCTGTTTTACTGATGGTACCGGCTGGATATCGTTTTCTTTTTGCTCCCCATCCAATTGTTTTATGACATATTTTTTATTGATAGTGATCTTTTTGGGGATATGTGGCAATCTGATATAATAATCTCTGGTGACTTTATCGATCAATGTTTTTAGTCCTCGGGCTCCTATATTTAATTCCCAGGCTTGTCGTGCCATTTCTTTTATAGCAGATTTTGTGAATTTAATTCGTATACCATCACAGATAAAGGTTTTTTGGCATTGTTTGATTTCTGAATTTTTCGGCTCAGTTAAAATACGTTCTAGCATTTTCTCGGTTAAAGGCTCTGTATATGTAATGATGGGCATTCTGCCAATAAATTCCGGTATAAAACCGTATTCTATGAGATCTTTGGGCTTGATTTTATCCAACTCATTAATTTCTTCTATTCCACCAAATGATCCGCATCCGATAAAGAGGATGTTTGAGGTGTCAATGGTACTTCCATTGATATTCACTTCTGTTCCTTCGATAATTTTTAGTAGTGCGTATTGTATACAATGTTTAGCAGTTTTATCAGTGCTACATCCTCGTATATCGTATCGTAGTTTGTCTATTTCGTCTAAAAAAATGATACCTTTTTCTGCTCGTTCGATGTCTCGATTTGCTTTATAATATAGATCTTTGATCATTTGTCTGAGGTCTTCCCCTTTATATCCCGAGGGGCTGTAACTGGTAGCATCTACAACCACCATTGGGATATTGTAGTTTTTAGCTAAAGTTTCTGCCAGAAGAGTTTTTCCTGTTCCGGTATTGCCCATGATGATGAGGTTGTTTTTTTGGGTTTCAGCATCAATGATATCCTGACTGACATTTTTTTTGAAATGCCTGTTTTCCGGGCCCCGAATTTTTTGCATATGTTTCCGAATTACTGTGGCTAGGTCTTCTTTTGTTTTTTCTTGGCCAATGATGGTATCATTCATTTTTTTTATCATCTGTTTAACTGATGGTACCGGCTGGGCATCGTCTTCTATTTTTTGGTGTGGCGTATCGTCATCATTTTCCATATTTGTTAACATTGAAATAAAGTCATCATCAAGAGGAATATCGGGAATGGGTTCATTTGGGTTCAATTCTTCTTCTTCTTTTATTTTTTCCAAGTCATTATGATCGTCAAATAAGTCCATGGTTTCTTGGTTTGGCTTATTGTCATCATTTTCTATTTCTCTTTTTCCCCGGTCATTAAAATCTTTGATTAATTCGTAGAGGAATTCATCTGGGTTCATTTCTTCTTCTCTGGGCATTTGGTTTTTCTTTTTCGAGTGCTTTGGGATTTCAGTAGCGCCTTCTGCTTCTATGGCATCTATAATACTCTGGTTTAGTTTTTCCCATTTTTCCAGTATATCCTGGAGCTTGAGTCCAGAATCGAGTTCAGCATTAATCCATTTTTTGATTTTTCTGTTGTTGTCTTTTTCATTTTTCATGGCACATTTTTTTTAAATTATTGTTTTTTAGTAAAGCCAAGTGATTGTCGTAAAAACGTTTGTAAGCACGAGCAATATTCTGAAGATCTAGTTTGGTGTTCCAAGCAGGATAACTATATAACCAAGGGCTTTTGTTCCCCATTATGGGACTTTTTATTATATTTTGCATATACCATTTTCCCAAAGTAAAATAGGAACTATTTGTTCTTCCTGTATTTTTATACTCTTTTCTTGACTTTGCTATTGCTTGGTTCCATAGATAACTATTGGTACCAGGCAATCCAGATAAATGTTCATAAGCCTTAACACCTCCTATTAAACGACAAGTTATGGCGATATGGGTACTCTGCATTATTTGACTCTTACTTCTCATCGGCAAATATAGTGTTTTTTTTAAAAACACAGGTTCTGTTGCATTTTTTGTGAATAGAATCTATCAGCTGAATTTAAGTGGGGAATTTTGAAGTGAGAACCCTGTTTATTTTTGCTTCATTTCCGCCGATTCCACAACAAAGTGATTAGAACCGCCCAAAAACCATCTATCCACTGCAATAAAGTTTTTAAAACAAAATTGCATAGATGATGTTCAGATATCCGTATGGATATAAATAGGTTAATAAAAGTGGTTGATAGTTATACTTTATCGGTTCTAACCACTTTGTTGTGAATTCTACTTCACAGAAAGTAGTGTGGTAGAGCGAAATGAATTAACTACTGATTTCGTCTATTCTTTAGTCCCGACTTTCGCACTTTTTTGAGTGATTTTTATCACTTAACCATCTGTATATCAGTAATATAGATGATATATTTTGGATTTATTTTGTGAAAAATGTGTCCATGTAGAATCCCTTTTTATAGATGTTTATTTAATTAAATGTAATATATTTGCACCATATTTTATAAGTCCATGTCATATTACATCGAAGTCGTACCCAATAGACATTACAGACCAACCACGCTACTCCGTAAAGTCTGGTGAGAAGGAAAGAAAGTCAAAAGAAAAACTATAGCCAATTTGAGCGACTTTCCTCCCTCTGTTATTGAGGGCTTTAAAGCAGCTCTCAAAGGAGTTGTAGTCTATAAGGATATTTCCAAAGCCTTCCCCATCAAAAGATCTTTACCTCATGGGCATATAGCTTGCATTTTGGGATTGGTCAAAAATTAGAACTTATTGGTATTGATCAGAACAAAATGTTTCCATTAAAGTAACAGCTGGAAATGGCACTTTTTTCAGGCCTGGTAAGGGTTTTGGGCGTATTTCGACCTGAAAGTCAGGTTTAGTTAAGATGTGTATATTTAGAAGTAAAGAACTAATCCAATCGAAGGAATGGGTATCCCCCCATCCTGGGAGGATTCTATCTTAACGAGTTTTAAAGGAGATAGAATATTTCCTTCATCGTCACGATTATAGCCCAATTGTTCTGGGGATGGTATGGATTGAGCCAAGAAGTTTTGAACTTCTATGTAGACTCCCAAAGCTGTTTTGGGGAAATTCCATTTCTTGTCAATTCGAAGATCTGCTATGTTAAAAGACCCTAAATTCTCTTTGCCAACATTTTCAGAATCAATGATAAGTTCAGGATATGAAGAGATACTGGCTACAGGATCATATGGGATGTAAAGAGTGCTTCCACTAAAGCGCCATCTCCAACTAAGTTCCCAGTTTCTATTTAGTTTGAACCCACCATTGAATGAAATTAAATGTCGATTGTCCCAAATAGAGGGCTTTAAAATTCCATCCAACCCACTGAATTCACTGAAGAAAAAAGTATAGGCCAGAATTCCATAGAATCCCTTGAAGAGTTTCCTTTGATATAATACTTCTAAGCCATAGGTACGTCCTTTTCCATCTGTGGTAATATCTTCGTTACCCATCACCTCAAAACCTCCTCCTTTATTAGCGAGCGAAACATCATCCTTTACCGAAATAGGGTACTGGGAATAATTTTTTAAGAACCCTTCTGCTGTAATTATAGTGGCTCTATTGGGATTGTACTCAAAACCAGCAACAATGTGTTCCGATCGGGTATATTGGGCATTTTTATTAATATACATTCCTTTGTCATTTTGAAATCCAAGGCTTGTGTATAGAGGCATCTTATAGTAACGACCTAATGAAGCATTAAATTTTGTTTTGCGGCTCGGTGATAAAACATAAGAAACAGACAATCTGGGAGAGATGTTATTCATCAGTTCAGAACCAGTAGAAAAACTATCTGCATCGGTTCTTACTCCCAGGGATAAAGTCATTCTCTTTTTAAACAGATTGGTAGATACACTCCCATAAAATCCATATTTTAAAAAGGTGATCTGTGAACTATAATCTATATTTTCAAAGGGTATTGTGGTAATGTTTTGATAATCAGAATTTTGACCAACTAGGCCAAACTCAGTTTTCCAATCTCCAAATAGCTGGACTCTTCTAAAGCGTATCTTGGTTTCCCATTCATGAGAATCATTTATAAAAGTGGGATTTTTTCTACTGACATTGTCTATGAATCGAGAATAGACATTTTTGAGTCTGTTGGAAGAAAATGTAGTTAAGCTGTACCCATTGGATGACTTGTCTTTCTTACGCCAGGTTAGCCCTACTGTTGTTGATTGTTGCTGAATAATCGGTGATTGTTCTAGTATGGTCTGATTTTCAGCATTAAATTCTTGGTCAGGTTCAAGCCTAAAGTCGTCAATAGAACCTATACCGATGAACTCCAGCGTATTGTATTGGTCAATTTGGTGTTTGATTTTCCACTGATAATCCCAATAGTCGGGACGAATAGGCAGACCAATTAGTTCAAAGACGAATTGGAGATAAGACCGTCTCAATGAAAAGAGAAAGGTAGTATTGTCCAATTGGTTTTTTCGTTCTTTTATCAAAGGTCCTTCAATTGTGATTCCAGCTTCACTTGCCCCGATCCGAATATTTCCGCCAAACTCTTGATAATTTCCTTCTCGTTGTCGGAATTGCAAAACACCAGATAGGGGATTGTCATACCTAGCACCAAAAGAGGAACTTGAGAGGGTTACTTGGTCAATAAATGAAACATTCACTAGTCCTACCGGACCTCCAGCACTCCCTTGAGTGCTGAAGTGGTTAAGATTGGGGATTTCGATATCATCCAAATAGTAAACGGTTTCATTTGGTGCTCCGCCTCGAATAATTAAATCATTTCTAAAACCACCAACCGAGGGGGATACACCGGGCATGCTTTGTACAACACTAGTTATGTCGTTATTACCACCTGGGTAGGTTTCAATTTCAACAGCACTGAAGGTTTGGCTAGACAAAGGTGTTTGGGCTGAACGGCTAAATGGGTTGGAGTTAACGACTACCTGATCCAAGACCTCAATCTGTTGTTCGAGACCAATAACAAGTGGAGAATTCCCTATAGACTTAATGACTACATTATATAAATACTGAGTCTGGTACCCCAAATAGGAAACTTGAACATTATAAGATTTGACAGGGATATTGACTAACTGAAAATAGCCTTTTTCATCAGTTATGGCTGCTATGTCAGTAGCTTCTAGAAGGACAGTCGCACCAAAAATAGGATCATCACTAACAGCTTCAAGAACTCTTCCACTTAATACTCCCAGTGTCTGTCCCCACAATAGATTGCCCCAAGCAAATAGTAGAAAAACAGAAAGACAACCTCGTACTTTTATTATTTTCGATAGAATTAGATTGTAAATGTAGTGCAGCGCGGTAAAATGAGACGATTATATTTAGTTAGCTAGCTAGGCTCAATTCATTAATGAAGCGAATTTTCGAATGTGAAATTCAAAATAGGGGGGAAGTTCAGAAATAAATTCGCATGAGGGTTCTGCCTAGCCCCAGGAGTTTTTTGCCTAAGCGCAGATTTTTCTCAAAACATATTTGGCATTGTGACAGTGTGCCAAAATCTGTGTAAATAGGTAAAAGTGGGTTAACAGATTTAGCTGCAAAGACAGCAAATTCTGATAATTTTCAGATGTTCTTTTGTTTTGGCAAGATTATCTTTACGCAAGTTTGTCAAAAGCACATTTTTTTCTTTCCTAAAAATTTTTTTCTCATTTTATTAAATAATTTATAACTATCAATCCTTTCTGTTGTCATATTTACACTCATAAAGAGATTTAAATGCCATATATATAATTTTGCTTTGAAATCTCCATTGTAGTGGATGGACAAACCGCTGATGAACTCTATTGCCCCGGTGAGGTTGAAAATACAAATAACACCCACTTTGACGAAAACAACATATACTGCTCACAAGGAGCAAGGGTAAATTGAACGGAAATCACATCGTTCTCTTATCACACAAACCAAATCAACTAAAACAACCTTTACCTATTTTACATAAATTTTAGAACAATATACTCAAATAATGGGATTCGCAAAAGAAAACAACATCTAAAAACATTGAAAATACAGAATCTTCATTTAAAAAAAACACAACGCATTCATGAACAGCCATTGACATCAAATCAGAAAACAATCTATATTTACATCAAAATAATTTCATGATATATTCTTAATTTGGTTTCAATGATAAAAGGAACAAATAAATCTTTTAGCGCTTGGAACGGACTCCGAAATGATATAAAAATAACCGAATTGCCCCACTACGCTATTGGAAAAAATAATCCAGCAGATACCTATTACACCAAAAGAGAAGTAGCAAAATACTGTATTGATCAATGGTTGAGGGTATGTAAAAGAGAAAAAATAAATTCAAAGGAATACATTCTGATCGAACCCAGTGCCGGTGAAGGATGTTTTTATGATCAAATGCCTAGTTCTAATAAAAAAATTGCTATCGATATTTCCCCTCCTAGTGTAAATGTAAAATATAGAATTATTTGTGCAGATTATCTACAATGGTACCCAGAGAATGTAAATCAAAAATACATGGTCATCGGAAATCCTCCTTTCGGTCATTGAGGGGCTATGGCTTTGGCTTTTATTAATCGCTCTTTTTTATTCGCTGATTTAGTAGCTTTTATTTTACCAATGTCTTTTTATTCCAATGGAAAAGGGAGTAATATGAAAAGAGTGCAAAACGGGTGCTTAATACATAGCGAGCAATTACCCAAAAATTCCTTTTATCTACCAGGGACAATTCAAACAAATACAAAAAAAGACAATATAATATCTGTGCTTAAATGATGACCTCAACTTTGTTTTTTATATGCTCTCTGAAAGATGGGGGAATTCCCCTTTTTTCTGATAAAATACAAGTTGCATTTGCTCTACTTCTAAAGTTGCATTAGTGACCTGAATCTGCATCATTTAAAAACTTTTGTTGTGTAGCTGTGATTACTTGCCACATGAAAGTAAAACGCTATACGGAAAGAAAAAAACGGTCGGTGTCAATTATGGCAGATACACGTAAGATCTGTACAATGAGTAATTTTTGATTTACTTTGCAGGTGCATTGACACACAATATTTCACTTAAATTGAATTCTAAACTGATGAAAATATCAAACGAAAACATATTTGTAATGTTAAGAGAAGCAAGAAAGAAAAAGGGATTATCACAGTTATGAGTTAGCAGACGGAGTAGGCAAAAAACGAAGCTACATTGCAAGAGTAGAAGCAGAGTACCCTCACAAAATGAACATCCAAACTTTGAAAGATATTGTAGAAAAAGGGTTTGAAGGAGATGTTAAGATATTAGTGAATATATAAAGAATAGGAGCATGAAATAAGCTTATTTTGAGCAATGATGAAACTAGCAAATGACTTTTTAAATAAGGTAATTCAAGCAGATTGCCTAAACGTGATGCCATCTATTCCTAACAAGTCTGTAGATATGGTTCTTTGTGATTTGCCTTACGGAACAACCCAAAACAAATGGGATTCGGTCATCAACTTGGATAAACTTTGGGTAGAATATGAGCGAATTGTAAAAGACAATGGTGCAATTGTATTGACTTCACAAGGACTTTTTACAGCTAAGTTAATTTTAAGCAATGAAAAATCATTCAAGTATAAAATCACTTGGATAAAATCAAAATCCACCAACTTCCTCAACGCAAAAAAACAACCACTTCGCAAACACGAAGACATCTGTGTTTTTTATAGGAAACAACCTACATATAATCCGCAAATGACTGACGGAGAAGCGTATGATAAAGGAATGAGAAAAGACCAATTCACAGGAAGTTATGGTGATTTCAAACCACGGCATGTTAAAAGCAATGGAAAACGCTACCCATATGATGTGGTATTTTATGAAGAACAACCGATTGATGACTATCTTTATGTAAAAACTGCCGAATCAGAAGGGAAAGTTGTTCATCCGACTCAAAAGCCGGTTGCATTAGGTCGTTATCTCATTAGGACATTCACCAATCCGGGTGATGTTGTTTTAGACAATGCTTGTGGTAGTGGCAGTTTTCTACTTTCTGCTCTATTGGAAAATAGGAATTTTATTGGAATTGAAAAAAACGAAGATGTATTGCTTCACAAAGTAAAGCCTGTTGATTATATAAAAGTCTGTATAGACAGGATAGAGGAAACACTTAAAACAAATAAAATCAAAGAAGCTACCCTTCAACTTTTTAAAGAACCCATTGCCAAATACCACACATTAAACTATGAAATTTAATGAAAGATCTTGGGCAGGCCAAATCATAAGTTGGATTAAACAAGCCGTAAAAGATGGTACTACTCTATTTCAAGACGCAACCAATGACGAAGGGTTAAAAGTCGCATCAGGAAGAACAAAATTTCCTGATGTTCTTTTGTTTATAGACAAGGTTTCAGGTATTGTTTTCAATGGTTGGGAACTAAAATTCCCAGATACCGAAGCAGACAATAGCGAAATGTTGGAAAATGCATTGGAAAAAGCCGAACGATTAAAATCTGATTCTTTTGTTACTTGGAACGGTACAGAAGCTATTATTTGGAAGATTAAAGATGATGATTATTCTATTTCCGGATTGAAAAAACTAAAAATTTACCCGAAAGAAAATGACATTAAAAATAGAAATGATTTAGCCGACAGGAACAACTACAAAAAACACGAAGCCAAACTTCAAAAGCGATTAAATGAAATACTACACGATTTAGGACAACTTTACCAAGACGGAGAACTGAAAAAGGCAATAAATATTTCCTCCAACATTGTTGATGCTGTTCTGCAAACTTCTCAACATTTCGTTCCACAATTTCAAAATGAAATCAACGAACTAAAAGGAGATGATAGTACATTCAGAAAGGAATTTAATCAATGGAAAATTGTAGAAAGTCCTACACTTAAAATTCTGTCAACTTCATCAAGACGAGTTGAAAAGATAAAACCCGAAGAAGTTTTAGCAAAGTTCACGTACTATAAAATCATTGGTAAGATACTTTTCTATCTCACGCTTTCAGAAAACTTGTCAGGTAAAGTATCTAAATTGGAGTTGACAGACAGCAAGAAAGTTCAAAAGCAACTGAACAACTTCTTTAACCAAGCAAAGAAAATAGATTATCAAGCCGTTTTTGAAAGTGATTTTACGGACAAAATCCCATTCAACAAAATGATTGACGAGTTGCTTTTTAAAATTGTTTCTGTTTTTAATGAGTTTGATTTCAAAGTATTGCCTAATGAGGTAATTGGGCATATTTTGGAAAACTTAGTGCCGCAGGAAGAAAAACAGAAATTCGGACAATACTTCACTTCCGAGACGTTAGCAAACCTTGTTACATTTTCTGCAATCAGAAGCCGAAATGATTTTGTCATTGACCCAACATCAGGTATAGGAACATTTTTAAATTCGTTCTATCATACATTGCAATTTTTTGGAAACAAAAATCATCAACAAGTTTTAAATCAGATTTGGGGTAATGATGTTTCCCATTTTCCTGCAACGCTTTCGGTTATCAACCTTTACAAACAAAGAGTTGACGATACGACAAATTTCCCGAGAGTAATAAGAAGGGATTTTTTTACACTTGTTCCTAAACAAACAATCGCTATTCCCGACAACAAGAATATTGACAAAATAAACCAAACTCCGATACCAAAATTTGATGCTATTGTTTCAAATTTCCCTTTTATTCAACAAGAAGATATTCCTAACGAAATTTTAAAGACACAATTTGAAAGAGAATTTGGGAAAACTCAAAATGCATTTTTTAAAGGCAACAAATTTGAAATCAACGGGAAAAGCGATTATTACATTTACTGTTTCTATAACTCATTGAAGTTCTTAAAAGACAATAGTGTTATGTCTGCAATTACTTCCAACGCTTGGTTAGGAAAGAATTATGGTTTGCAATTCAAAAAATTTTTGTTGGACAACTTCCATGTTAAATACATTGTAAAGAGCAATGCAGAACATTGGTTTAAAGATTCAAAAGTCAGCACCATTTTTATAACACTTGAAAAAGGAACAAGCGAAGAATCAACCAAATTCATTACTATAAATGAAAAGTTGGAAGGTTTGTTTAAAGACAAGTCTCTGCAACAATTTGAAGATTTTTATATAGAGGTTGACAATTGCAATAATCCGCAAAGCAAGAGTTGGAAAGAAGACAATCAATTCAAAAATGTGTTTCACAAAACTGACAAAACAATTACGGTTAGCATTGTTGAACAATTACATCTAGTCAATTCTCTTGCTTCGCAAGAAAATTGGTCAACTTATTTTGTCAATCAAAATCCGCTAAGTTTTTTTGAAAAGAAACTGATAAATCCATTTCCAAGTATTTATAACACAGGTAGAGGAACAAGAACAGGTTGGGATACTATGCACATCATTTCCAACGAAGAAAACCAAACACTTAAAATCGAAAAGGAATTTCTGTTGCCGATTTTAAAAACGAGCCGACAACTCAAAACAATTGCTTACAGCAATAAATCGGAATACAATCTTTTTGTTTGCCATGAAGATGAGAAGACCTTAAAGGCAAAATATTCAAATGCTTACAAGCATATTAAAAAATTTGAAACGGCAACAAACAAAATAGGTATTACATTACCTGAAGTTTTAAAAAAGAGAAAACCGTTTTGGTATTCACTTGCACCCGAGAAATCTGCAAATATTTTCATTTCCATAAATCCAAGTCATCAATTATTTTTCTCTTTCACTAAATTCCTTTTTTATCTTAACCAAAGATTGGTTGCTATTAGGGTAGATAAAAAAGATGTGGAAATTGTATCGGCTTTGCTCAACTCAATTGTTTCACTGTTGATTGTTGAACTGAACGGAGTTTCAAGAAATTTAGGAGCATTGGATTTAAATGCAGACTTTTTTAAAAACCAAATGAAAATATTTAACCCAAATTTGCTTTCCGATAGTCAAAAGAAAAATATCCTTTCAAAATTTGAACCGCTGAGCAAACGTCAAATAAAGGATTACGAAAACGAATACAAGCAAAAAGACAGAATTGCTTTTGATGAAGAAGTTTTAAAATCATTTGACTTCAAAACTGATATTCTTCCGCAATTATATTCGCTTTTAATGGAAACTATTCGCAACAGAGTAGATATGAAAAATAGATAAATATGAAAAAACCTCACTGCCTAAAGCTATTCAAGTTTGTAATATATACATATCTGAACTCCCCCCTATTTTTCACTAATATGGCTTTTTTTGATTGATTTCATGAAGAAATTTGAACAAATTTCAGGTTTTTTCATTGATTTTTGAGGGTTTTCTAGGAATTTCAGGTCTTTTTTACTGATTTTTAGAAGTATACATGTGTTTTATATGTATATTCTAAGCGCAAGTTTGTCAAAAGGACATTTTTTTCTTTCCTAAAAAAATTTTTTAGTCATTTTATTGAATAATTTACAACTATCAATCCTTTCTGTTGTCATATTTATACTCATAAAGAGATTTAAATACCCTATATATAATTTTGTTTTGAAATCTCCATTGTAGTGGATAGATATTTTGTAGGTTTAGGGTTTTTATTATATTAGCCTCCGCAAGATTTTACTTTATGCCTATACAAACAAAAATCAATATCCCCAAAATCAAAACAAAATAAGGCTGCCTTCTCCTTTTATAGACAGGACATCTTGACCAAATAATTTTTCCTGGTGAACCGATCAAAACAGTTCATCTAAGAGGGCTTTGTTGTAGTGGATAGATTTATAAGTGGTTGATTATCAATACTAGAATGTCCATTTTGACAAACTTGCGTAAGGAATATCACCAGAAATTTATTGCCCATGTATAAATGACTGAAAATTTCTTAGAAAATCATCCAATAAAGCCTATTTTATCCAATTATTTCGTATATTTGATACCTATATGTAAAACCATTAAAATTTTATTACCTGTCCATGTACGTATCTCGAATACCAAATCGTAAATCCAAGCCCACATGGCTCATCCGTGAGTCCAAATGGGTCAACGGTAAATCCGTCAAAACCACTATCGCTAATATCACCAAGCTTCCTCTACCGATCATTCTACAAATCAAAGAACTCTTCAGAGGAGGAATCGTGGTCAAGTCCATTGAAGATGCCTTCACGCTGATCAGCAGTAAACCACACGGTCATGTAGCTGTGGTACTGCATATGATCAAGAAACTAGGCATCCCCAAGTTGCTTGCACCTAGAG
>MPMN01000094.1 GCA_002238525.1 Flavobacteriaceae bacterium bin25 | reverse complement strand
ATTCCTGGGTGAGCGACTTCCATCTGGATAGATACTTCAATGAGTTCTGTTTCAGAATAAATCGTTCACAGAGTAAAGAGACGATATTCAATAATCTGATTACAAAAATGGTGAACAAGGACAAAGTCTATCAAAAATATCTGATATAGCGAAAATGATGACCTCAAATAATTTTTATGCTTGAAGGTTTATTTGAAAAATTAGGATATAATAGAGAGAATGGACTTTATATTTTATCTGAATCAGAACAAGATGTTCTTGAAATTTTCCCAAGTAGATTCAGTAGAATACTTATTGAAGTAATTAAACCATATGCTATTTTTAGTCTAGAAACACTAAATACAAATAAATATGATAAGTATCTTACACCATTTAATAATCCTTTAATTCTTTTTTACGATAACCCTTCCGTTGACGAACGTAGACTTATTCTGAAACACTCCTTTAATTTAAGTAGGTCTCCCGTCATAATAATAAACAATAGCAATAACATTGAGATATATAATGGCTTTAATTTTTCAAATAGTGAACCTCAATGGTTAGAATCTATTGATATAAATCATGATTTTCTTTCAATTCACAACCTAAGGTCAGGAAGAGGTTGGAAAAAAATTTATCAGGATCATTTTAAAAAAGTAGAAACTGTTGATAGGCTTTTACTACGTAATTTGACAGATGCTAGACGAATTTTGATAGCTGAAGAAAAGGATTTTCCTGAAGGAAATCTGACTCCTGAAATCGCGAATCGTTTGATCGGAAGGTTGATTTTTATACGATACCTAATTGATAGAAATCTTGCTTTTAATGACCAATCTATACTGCAGGGCGATACAAAGGAAAAGCGACAAAATTCTTTAAACGAATTACTTCTTAATCACGAAAGAACCTATGAATTTTTTGAATATATAAGTGAAAAGTTTAAAGGCGATTTGTTTCCATTAAAGTTTGAAAATAAAGGTGTGCCTTCTTTTGAAAGCGACTTTGTTAAGGTAGAAAATCTTAAGGTGCTACATTACTTGTTCAAATATGTTTGTTGGCAAAAAGGTCAGAGGTTATAAAGTCCAACCTTCTTTATTTAATTTATATGATTTTGAAATAATTCCAGTTGAGTTAATCAGTAATATTTACGAAAGTTTCCTAGGAAACACCATTTATTCCAAAGAAAAGATAAATATTCCACTTTCAAAACAAAAAGAGGTTAAAGCTTATTATACTCCATCAATATTGGTCGATTATGTTATAAGCCAGACAGTTAAACCATTTCTTAGGGAAAACATCAAGTTGCAGTGTAGGGTATTAGACCCTTCATGTGGTTCGGGAATTTTTTTGGTCGAATCATTAAGACAAATAATTAATAATGAAATTAAAACCAAATCATCTTATAACCGCAATGGAACCGAATTAATATCCAATAATCGTTTATGGGAACTTCTTCAAGAGAATATATTTGGTATTGACATAGACCAAAATGCTATAGAGATAGCAATTTTTTCACTATACATAACATTACTTGACTATAAAACAAAGCCTTGCGAAATTGAAAATTTTGAGTTTAAAAATCTTAAGGATAAAAATCTTTTCGGTGGAGATGATGCTGATTTCTTCAATGAAAGCAACGTTTTCAATAATCTATTTAAGAACGAGATAAATTTAGATTTTGTAATCGGTAATCCTCCATGGGGTACAGTTCCAAAGTCTAGTTATGTAGATTACATAAAAAAAAGAGCTACAAAAGAAAAAGAAAATAACACCTCTTCGGTTGCCTTAAAAATCTACAAAAAAGAGATTTCCCAAGCTTTTATGGTAAGAATCGGAGATTTAATCCAAGATGAAGCTTCCACCAAAATTTGCTTTATTATAACAGGTAAGAATCTTTATAATTCAGATAATAACGCAAGGCAATGGAGAAAGTATTTGTTGACAAATTTCAATATTCATCAATGTTTTGACCTATTTGGAATGAATAATGGAATTGCAGGAGGAAAACAACTATTTGAGAATACTAGGCAACCCCCTGCGATTTTAATTTATTCGAAAAAAAATGCGATGTCTAAAAAGGGAGATAATTTTAAACACATTACGGCTAGAGCGAATCTATATTATCATTATTTCAAAACCATCGTTATTGAAAAAAGTGATGTAAAAGTGGTCAATCAAAATATTCTTTTAAATGACGATAAGCTATGGAAACTCCTTATGTATGGAAATTCTCTTGACTATATGTTTATTAAAAGGTTAAGAAATAGAGGAAAGAAGATTTCTTCAATAATGCAAGAGCATGATTTGAAGTTAAAAGGAGGTTTTAAATCTAGAGACTCTAAAATACCTCAAGATAAAAGGAAAGATACGAAACATCTTTGGCATTATGATTATGTTGAGGTTGGAAAAGTAGAAGGACTAGATCAATATCAGGTTTTATTTAATAAAACTTTCAAAGATGAGTTGGAGGATTTATCTCGCTCAGGAAAAATTAATGATGACTTTAAAGTTGCCCAATTGCCTGATTTAAAAGTCTTTGGGAGTACTAAGCTATTGTTAAAAAAAGGACTTAAGATGAATTCTGGATATAGTGCTAGATCTGTAAGTGCCGTTACAAAAGAAAATTGTGTTTTTTCTTCAACCATAGCTTCAATAACTTCTTTGAACAGCCAAACTAGTAATGAGCAAGAAGATATTTTGTACATGATGTCAGCAATTTTCAATTCAAAACTATTTGCTTATTATCTATTAATGACTAGCTCATCTTTTGGAGCAGGAAGAAATCGGGTGAATTTTGTTGAATTTTTGAATATACCTCTGGTTTGGGATAAAAATCTAGGAAATCTATCGCGTAATTTACATAAACTTTATCTGGAGGAAAAATTATTAAACTCTAATGAATCAGAAATATTAGAATTAAAAGATAAAATTGAAAGTAGGATTCAAAAAATTTATAAGGTAAGTGATGTTGAAGAAGAATTGATAAATTATGCACTGAATGTTAGTATTCCGGTAATGAAAAGGGCAGACCTTAATCGCTCAAAACCGCCATCTATTTTCCGTCGTATTGATAAGAAAAATTTAGATACTTTAGAAGACTTCGTCAACATATTTGTCGGCCATTTCTCTAAGAGATTCAATAATGAAGATAGACAATTCTTAGTTGATGTGTATTTAAATAATGATTTTGTTGCACTTCATTTCATCATAAGTGAAAAGAGAAAAAAAACGGTAGAATTTTATCGTGATACCAAGTTGGATGAAGCAATTAAAAAAATAGGAAACCTGGGGGTAAATGAGGTAAGTAGGAACTTATTCATACAACAAGATGTACGTGGTTTTAATGAAAACTCATTTTACCTTATTAAACCAAATATAGCGAAAAACTGGCATCTTGCTCTTGCTCATAAAGATTTGATAGAATTCATAGAAGCAATAGCAATATCAGAAATGAAACATGCTAAAGTAACGATGAATTAATGAATGCGGATATTTTCAAAGATTCTAAAGAACCTGATATTCTAAAATGTTTGTTTGATCTTTTAGGCTCTTCATATTTAGAACTTTATAAAGAGAAAAAAAATTCGCCTTATTCTAGAAAGTCTATACTAGAAAAACAAAAAAAACTAAAAGGAAAGGACGGAGCCAAAACAAAGCTTGAACTCGAAGATTACTTAAGAAACGATTTGGTTGTAAAATACCTTGAAGTTTATAAACATAGATTTGAGATTATTAAATACTTTCATTTTGTCTTAGGTGCAGATGAGATAAAAGATGGAGTTTCGATTGGAAGACTTGATATCAAGGTAGTACTTCCATCAGATAGTATGCTTGCAAATCAAGTGTATATAGCGATTGAATGCAAAAGAATTAACAAATTAGGTCCTACAAAAAAAAGATACATAGAAAATGGTATGAGTAGATTTATTAATCGACAGTATTATCCTGAGATTGATTCCAAGGCAGCTTGGATGTTGTCTTTTATGGAATCAGAGAAAAAAGAACATATCCAAAGTTCCGAGAAAATCGTCTCATCATTAAATGAACTTTTAGAAGAGTTATTCGGTACAAGCAAGTATAATTCATAAAATTGGTGAACGAACTATAAACGTTGAAAATAAATATAATCTTGATGTTTATGATTCTATGATTCGAAGAAATGATGATACCGAATTAACTATGTATCATATTTTTCTTGATTACTATGATTGGCTCTAATCACTTTATTGTGGATTAGAATTCGTTTTAAACGAAAGCTATATGTAGATAAAAATCTACTCATGTTGACTTACCCCCTTTTTCCCTTTACGACCATGCATGATCCAAGGTATTTTAAAGGTTCGGTGTACCATCGCCCGATTCGACAAGGAACACT
>MPMN01000093.1 GCA_002238525.1 Flavobacteriaceae bacterium bin25 | reverse complement strand
TCATCATCAGCATATACTGGAGGCTATAGCATACAATTTAAAGCGTTCTCCGGGATTGGTGTTTCTGATGGTGAAATAAGGTATACAAAAGGCTGAAAATAAGCCTATTAGGGCGTGATATGGACATATATTTATCGAAACATTATCAAAAAAAAGATGACTTAAGTACGAATTGAGCAATTACAAAGTAAAAAAAGAACCCAAAAATGGGGTTAAGCCAGAAAACCCAATTATGCAAAGGTCTCATAAAATTATTTTTTTGAAGTAAATCATGAATAAATTATTTTTAAATTTATTCCTAGATTCCTAGATAGGATAAAAAGAAACCTTTCGTTTTTCATCGCCCATATTTCGAATTTTCAGGTTCAATCTGTTTTCTTCTTCCATCAATTTCTTTTCTTTCAAATGAGTTCTGTTTCAGAATAAATCGTTCACAGAGTAAAGAGACGATATTCAATAATCTGGTTACAAAAATGGTGAACAAGGACAAAGTCTATCAAAAATATCTGATATGTGCTTAAATGATGACCTCAATTTATATTAAACCATTTAAACACTACATTTACTCAAATTAAATTTTTTAGGGGATTTTGTTTGCTAAACTCTCTCAGAAACTCCCAAAGATAGGATTATACTACTATATTTATATTATACCAACCATTAACTTATTAAATTTTCAACATGGCTAAAAAAATTGACATACAAGTACAAGAGAGCGAGCATGAGCTGAAGAAGTCCATGCCCAAGCAAAAGAACCTCCCCAATAGAAGTAAGGTTAAGATGCTTCTGTTGATAAAACAGGGGAAAGTGATTTATACTAAGGATTTAGTCCCCAAGCTTAAGGTTTGCCGTAAGACTATTTACAACTGGCTTAGGTTATATGAACAAGGCGGTTTAGAGGAATTGCTCGCTATCAGAAAGCGAGGAGGTATTCCGCCCTGGATAACCGAACAAACCAAACAAGCCATAGCAGCTATGCTTGCAGATCCTAAAACAACGATAACTAGTTATGTTGAGTTATTAGCATGGGTGCATAAAAATCACCAATCCAATATAAATTATCAAGTTCTTTATAAGCACTGTCGGAAACATCACAATAGTAGGTTAAAAGTTTCCAGAAAATCTCATCATAAAAAAGATAAAGATGCTGAACGGACCTTCAAAGAAGAGAAACTTCCAAGCCAAGTAAACTATCTGAAATTAAAAGCAGTACAGCTAAGAATAAGTTTGACTCGGTGAATCTTTATTTTCAAGATGAATCTCGTTTCGGATTAATGACCAAACAAAAGCGGGTGTTGGTTTCCAAAGGTGTCAAGCCTATTGGTAAGTATCAGCACAGCTATCAATCGTTTTGGTTATGGGGATGCTTTTCACCTATTACAGGAAATAGCTTCTATTGGGAAACATCATCAGTGTCTAATGATATTTTCGAGGGTTTTCTGAATGATTTGAGCAAACAAAATCCGAAAGAACTTAAAATCCTGATTATAGACAATGCCGGCTTTCATGCTACTAAGAATATGACCATTCCAGAAAACATTGTGTTCATCAGAATTCCTCCTTATACCCCAGAGTTTAATCCTGCTGAAAAGGTATGGCAATGGAGGAAAGAAAGAGTGGCTATGAAATTCTTTGAAGATCTTGAATCTCTAAAGAAAAAAATAACTGAGATGATTACGCAACTGAAGTCTGAACTCATCAAATCCATTACAGGATATGAATTATACACCAAAGCCTTTTTGAGCGAATTCAGTGTTTAAATGGGATTAGACACTAAAACCTTTTTGAGTAAATATAATGTTTAAGTGGTATAAGTCCTTAGTGCATATCACTTTTTTCTGTTTTGCTAAGAGAAGCATCCTAACTCCACCTTTATTGGGGAGGCTCTTTTGCTTAGCTAAGAGCTTCCTCGCTTCGCTTACACTTTTACCCGTATGTCAATTTGTTTGGCCATATAGAAAATGTATAAATTAAGAGATTTTTGCACTAAATTTCGGGTTGGTTAACTCAGCGGGTTGAAATTTACCTTAATGCATCTTATACTGCACTCAAATACTTAAACATAACATGAGTCAACTAAAATTATTTGATGATTTAGAATTAGATATCGGTTCCAATATAGGTAATACAAAAGAGTTGCTAAAGTCTTTAAAAAAAGTAGGGAAAATAGAAAACCTCAACAACTCAGAATCTGTAATTGGAAATATAACCTACAGTATATTTATTGAATTACTGAGTCATAAAATAACGGCAGTAAGACTTGAAGCAGTAAAGCACTTAGGCAAATTCAATAATGAAGAAGTTGGGAAATCCATATTAAATCATTACTCCAAAGAACAAGATTCTTTGGTCAGAAGAGAATGTATTTCTTCATTGGGGAGACAAAGAAATAGCCAAAGGATTCCTTTTTTCATCAAAGAGCTAGGGGACAGAGATCCGAAGATCGTTCTACAATCAATAAGATCTTTGTTGATATTCAAAGACAGACCAGAAGTAATGAATGCCCTTAAGGAAATGACTAATCACCCCAACGAAATGATCAAAGAGGTTTTAGAAATTGAACTATCTCCTAGATTGAAAAGAACAAAGATTAACCATATCCAAGTAAATGAGAAACTAAAAAACACAGTTGTGAATGGAGATGTATTAAAAGTTCTCCCCATAATTGAAGAAGAATCATTTCACTTAACATTTACCTCTCCACCATATTACAATGCAAGAGATTATTCATCTTATTCATCATATAAAGAATACTTAGATTTTCTGAGAGAAGTATTTAAAGAAACACATAGACTTACCAAATATGGTCGGTTTTTAATAGTAAATACATCACCAATTATTATCCCAAGGGTAAGTAGAAAACATTCGAGTAGGAGATATCCCATACCTTTTGATATACATCACTTTTTAATGCAGGATGGTTGGGATTTTATTGATGATATCATATGGCAAAAACCAGAATTTTCTGTTAAAAACAGAGTAGGTGGATTTATGCAGCATAGAAAACCTTTAGGGTACAAACCGAATTGCACAACTGAATATATTATGGTTTATAGAAAGAAATGTAAAGATCTTATTGATTGGAATATAAAGCAATATGACCCTGAAATAATTGAAGCTAGTAAGGTGACTGAAGATTTTGAAACAACAAATGTCTGGAATATTGATCCGACTTTTGATAAAACTCACTCTGCAATTTTCCCTGAATCGCTATGTAAAAAGGTAATTCAATACTACAGTTATAAGAGAGATTTAGTCTTTGACCCATTTGGTGGTAGTGGAACATTTGCCAAAGTTGCCAAAGAAATGGAAAGGAATTTCTTCTTAATTGAACTAAATCCTACTTACTTCGAAAGAATTATAGAAAAAGTAGGTCCTAAAGCGAATTATCAAACTCTAAATCAATTTAGACAGTTATGACCCCAGACAGAAAAAAATCTACTGTTGAGGTTATAAAAAGATTGCTTAACGGGGAGGATTATCGAATTATTATACAAAATGATATTAACTTAAAATTTTTAAATTACTGTATTGACTTTTTTAAAGAAATTATCAATGCAAAAGTTAAGAATAAAGATATTACAATGGATTGGTATAAAAACCATTTCATTGATAATGAAAAGATTAAATCTGATGATATTGCAATATATGCTGGCATAAATAAAAAAAACTATAACCAATATATTCAACTCAGGAAAGAAAGAAGTAATAATATCGGCATCAAAAGATAATTATTATGCACTTACTAATTCAATAAAACTTTTGATTTCTAAGAAAGGTGATTTAGAGATGAATCTTACAATTAAATTTAATGAAGATAGAGTTGAACTTAATCTAAATGAAAGTCTTTTGGTTTTTAGTTCTTTGGCAGTGAAAAGATCTGCAATTAGAGGAGGATCTTATAGCTCAATTGGGAAAAATGTTGAAAAACCTTTAATGCAAACATTATGTAAACTATTCGGTGTAAGTGATTCGTACTATGATTTAAATATACCTGATGACGGTAAATCTAGTTATGGAAAAATTGAAAGACAGGTTGATTTTTACTTGAAAAATGAAAATGAACAATATAAATGTGAGCTTAAACTCATGGGAAAAGGAAATCCAGAAAGTGCTGATGTAATTTATGCAAGAGAAGCTGACATTTTTATAGCAGATAAACTTTCAGAAACAAATAAAAAACAGTTAAATTTCGAAAATATTCATTGGGTTGAGTTGAGAGATGATTCAAGATTTGATAGGTTTGAAAAAATCCTGAAAGATTGTAGAATACCTTATAATAAAAGACATTTTAACGAGGAATTATCTTATGAAATTGAAGAGATATTGAAAGATTTACTAGAGTAATACCATTTACACATTGTAACCACTCAAAAAGGTTTTGGACTATAAATCATATCCTATAATGGATTTTATGAGTTCAGACTCAAGTTGAGTAATCATCTCAGTTATTTTTTCTTTAGAGATTCAATATCTGAACTTCCCCCCTATTTTGAGTTTCACATTCGAAAATTCGCTTCATTTTGGAAGATTTTCAGGTGTGATATTCTCCTATCCGGATTCGATTTACCGAGCAGTAAATCTTAACTTTCAACCCTTAGGACTAGATGCTTGGATTTTAATTCCCAGCAGATCAAAAGCCCGCTTTCTGGTTCCCTCTAGACCATGAAGGATGACTACCTCAGGGATTGAGTCTCTGTTG